>NZ_JAVJUO010000058.1:0-127441 GCF_040220555.1 Coleofasciculus sp. C1-SOL-03 | reverse complement strand
GGACAATGAAGTTAAAAACATCTCCAAGTCGGTGAAACCGATGGGGTTAAGTTCATCGGCAGGAGTTGGCAAGCCTTTGCAATAAGTTATCGTTGTCATCGCTTTTTGGCTACCTCCCTCAGTTCGGTCACTATTTTTTTGTGCTTATGACTTCGAGGACCATATTTACCAATTAAGTCAACAATATCATATCGACTCCGGACTACCAGCCGTCCGAGAAGCTCCGAAGCCAGCCGTTGAGTTCCCATCGGTGCACCCTGCAAGACCGTCACACAAAGTCGAGTAGCTGCTTGTTGGGGGGTAAACTAGACATTTCCTGATTATATCCGAGAAAATGTCTAGTTATGTCACTAATTGTCTAGATATTTACCGACTGTTAGTTAACCCCAACTTGCTTCGCTCTTATTAAGGTATTTTGCAAAAACAGTGTTGTAGGTTGGTTCCTTGGGTTTAAACCCAAGGCGGTTGGTGAGACTTGTTCACCTCACCAAACTTGGGACTCCAAAACGTCCCTTTTTTCGTCCAAAAATAAGCCACGTTTTTACATTTCCCCTGGCGAGACTTAGGATTCGCACAACGCAGCATCTGCTTGGACTGACCCTCTTTCTCATATTCATACAACTCCAACGGTTTCCCACACCTCGGACAAGCATACTCCGTCAACTTGGCTGGCTTCGCTGTCGGTGCGGGACGATCTGAACGCGGTAACTCATACTCCCCAGCCTTAGCATTCCAAAACATTACCGCCCCACATCCCCCTTGACGATTATCGCAACTGAGGAAATGATCCGCTTTCAGCTTCTGAGACTTAGAAAACACCTTAGTCATCAGACGCTGACATTTGGGACAGGGATAATCCGTGGGTTCCGTTTTTGGACGCCGTTTCGATTCACCCTTCGAGGTAGACTGAGATTGACTCGCTATCTCTGGAACTTGGGCAAACGCCGAGTTGAGCGCTGGAGCAAAATAATCCCGATTCCACCCAGTTAAATAATTCTCCCAATCCAAATTCCCTGACGCGATCGCATCTAAATCCGATTCCATCTTAGCGGTAAACTCTGGCTGAATTAGATCCGGTAACACCTGTGCCAAAAATGCATCCAATTCCATCCCCAGTTGGGTTGGCTGCAATTTCCCTTTACTTAACTGAACATAGTGACGCGCTTTCAACGTCTTAATTGTTGGCGCATAGGTGCTAGGACGACCAATTCCCGAACGTTCCATCACCTGTACCAGTTTGGGTTCGCTGTAGCGGGGGGGTGGCTGCGTCTGTTTCTTATCCGCACCCGCGTTATTTAAGGTAAGCGGTTGTCCTGGCTGTACTCGTGGTAATTGGGAATCGGCGGCAATATTATGCCAATAGCGAGTATAACCCGGTACAACTAACACTTGTCCCCTGGCTTCCCAGAATACATCCCCCGATTGGGTGATAATCCGAGTTTTGGATAATTGAGCTTGACAGCATTGAGTGGCGATCGCCCGACGCCAAATTAAATCATACAGCTTCGCCTCATCCCTAGTCAGTTGAGTCGATAATTGTTCCGGTGTGCGTTCAACATGGGTGGGACGAATTGCTTCATGGGCTTCTTGCGCCCCAGATTTAGAGCGATGGGCAGCTACCCTAGAGGGTACATTATCCGGGTCATGCTGCAAAAGCCACTGTTTTGCCGCTTGACAAAACTCTGGAGACAACGCCACAGAATCCGTCCGCATATAGGTAATATGCCCAGCTTCATAGAGGCTTTGGGCAATTTTCATCGTCACTTCTGGATTCAGCTTAAGTTTAGCACCAGCAGCTTGCTGAAGCGTAGAGGTGGTAAATGCGGCGGGGGGAGATTGCTTAACGGTTTTTCCTTCTACTGTGACAACATAATGAGAATGAGAGCGGGCGATCGCAACGAGTTGATCGGCTTCTTCCTGAGAGAGTACCCGCTTTCCTTCCGATACTGGCGTCTCCTCTCCCGCATCATCGGGTTGAGTCTTATTTTTATCCCTCGAATTCCGTCGTTGCGTCGTTGGCGGGTAAGTTCGACCAGCGTAAACAGCTTTAAATCCCTCCTGATAGTCTACCCACACCACCCAATAATCCTGGGGTTTAAACGCCAGAATCTCCTGTTCTCGCTTCACCAGCAGATGCAGTGTCGCACTCTGCACCCGTCCCATAGACTTACAGCCGTTATTCAAGCGCCAGACTAATCGACTCCCCTTATATCCCACCAACTTATCCAAACAATCCCTGGCGCGTCCGGCGGCGACTAAATTAGAATCAAGGGATTTCGGATGTGCGATCGCGCGATCGACGGCGGCTTTGGTAATCTCGGTATAGGTCACCCGCAAGGGATTTTTCAACCGCAAGGCTTGAGTCAAATGCCAACCAATCGTTTCCCCTTCTCGATCTGGGTCAGTCCCCAGGTAAATTCGGTCAGCTTGGCGAATAGCACCGCGCAATTCCGATAAAATTTTCTTAGCTTGTCCACTCCGGGGAACGTAGCGACAGTGGATGTGGGAACCGTCTAAATCAAACCCCAGAGAATCTTCACCATCATCGGCTAATTCCCGCACATGACCCATACTGGCTTTAACCGTCCAGCCAGCACCGAGAATGGACTTAAGTTTTTTCACCTTACCGCCTGATTCGATAATAAGTAGATTCGCCATGGCTGTTGCAACAAGACAAGGAAAATAAGGGATGCACAGGAATAGGAGGAGTTAAGAGAAAATTTTCGAGACTTGGCGAAATAACTAGAAACTATATTACAGCCGTTTCCGACTCGATGTGATCCACCCTTTCCCAGAGTCGAATAGGGCTTTCCCATAATTACTGTACTACACCCTGCTAGAAACGACTGTACTTGCTTACTCAAACACCCGTCCAGTAATCGAAGAAATCGATGCACTCCTTGAAAAACGGTAACTTATTCTACCCAGCATTCCCGGTTTTGACCAAGGGCGGATTTTGTTGAACGGTTATTTCTGAATAGGGCGGGTTTTGTTGTTCATTGATTAGTAACAAGCTATCACCAAATCTTTTCCATCAGCAACCTGAAACCGGGTAACTCTGGATCACCACTAACCTGCTCTGGGTTTTCCAACATTTGAACCTCCTCGTGACCATTATACTCGCCGAGTTTATCGTCTAAATCTTGACAATCCGGAACATGTGATAAATAATTGTATCCTGACTTGAATTGATCGAGGTTAGTATATGCAGCTTGGTCCTGGTTTTTGGGCGACATTCTATTATTATTTTACAGGGATGACCCTGGTTGTGGCTGTCTTAGCCTCGCAAGTGCTAGGTCTAAGTTTAACTCAACCCCTTCCGTATCGTTACGGTATTACCCTCGGTTTGGTCGCCGGATTAGTGGGGGCTTACTTCAATCGCAGCGTGACTTTTTCTCTAGAGTTTAAGAACAAAAAAGCCTTGACTAAAACCCTAAATAAAACCTTGTCTGATATGGGGTTTGAACCCAAGTCAGAAATCGATGATTTTGTGGTGTATCAACGTCCGGATTTGCGTAATATTTTTTCAGGTAAAGTGTTTGTGCAAATGGATAATGGCATAGCGACAATCATGAGTCGCGCCAGTATAATTAGACGATTGCGCCAGAAAATTGAACCTTAGCAGGAATAATTTATGGGAAAATCTGAGTTGGGGTTTATTTATTAGGGTGTTAGGGTAAACTTAAGCTCAAAGAATAT
Organism: Coleofasciculus sp. C1-SOL-03; assembly: GCF_040220555.1. NCBI lineage: Bacteria > Bacillati > Cyanobacteriota > Cyanophyceae > Coleofasciculales > Coleofasciculaceae > Coleofasciculus > Coleofasciculus sp. C1-SOL-03. The sequence continues at coordinate 123,742 of NZ_JAVJUO010000058.1, read as the reverse complement.
GACCCTTCCCTAACCCTCCCCTTGGCAAGGGGAGGGAACTCTAATTGCTTTGGGGTAGGAGTTTAATGTTAAGGTAACAGGATTCAAAGTCTCACTCAGCTTTCTTTTGACCTAACGATTGCACTTGGCAAAATCCGCTAAAATCAATAAAGATTGCATCAGCCCTAAGCTTAACCCTAACCATGTATGAATTTGAACCAATACACAAGCGCTTTCCTCAAGTGCCAATAGAGCGGCGGTTCTATGCCTTCCTCATTGATTTTGTCGCCGTTTGGTTGATTAGTTCGATGGCGGGTGGAAATCCTTTTTTGCAAATGCTAGTGTTTATCGCGCTGTGGTTCGGTTTGCGTGTTGTATTGGTATCGAACAATCAAGGTCAGAGTTTAGGACGCTGGGCATTGGATATGAAAGTGCTGGATGCCAACTATGGTAAACTTCCAGGGCTATTGACGCTAACCAAGCGAGAAGGGATTCTGGGTGTTTGTGCGCTTTTAGCCATGGTTGGCTTAAATATCGGTTTTGCCAATGGAATCTCCATGTTGCTGTTAATTGCACCATTAGGGGTAGATTGTGGCATCGCTTTATCAGAACCCGAAACCCAGCAAGCGTTTCACGATCGCATTGCCCAAACCCTAGTGATTCAAACCCGTCGCGGCTTCTCTCTGGATCTGCGGATGAAGCGATGGGTTGCCCAAATCCGGCGTCGTATGCAAAAATAAGAGATTGTGTTTAAATTCACTCACGCCCTGATTTAATCTACTAGATGTAAGACTATGGCAAGTAAGAAAGGTGTCCGACTGGTTATAACCTTAGAATGTACGGAGTGTCGCACGAACCCCGACAAGCGAACTAATGGTGTCTCTCGCTACACCACGATGAAAAACCGTCGCAATACCACAGGGCGTCTAGAACTGAAAAAGTTCTGCACTCATTGCAATAAGCATACGGTGCATAAAGAAATCAAATAGCCATGTAACCATGGCAATGCATTCTAGACTAAATATTGATGACCACAAATCCCTAGTAACTGCCCATGACCTACTTTCGCAAACGCCTTTCTCCGATCAAGCCTGGAGAGCCAATTGACTATAAGGATGTGGAATTACTCCGCAAATTCATCACTGAACGGGGTAAAATCCTGCCACGTCGGATTACAGGTTTGACGTCTCAACAACAACGGGCATTGACCCGAGCCATTAAACGCGCTCGCCTCTTAGCCTTATTGCCTTTCGTCAATAAAGAGGGCTGATGCGACTCTTATAGAGTGAGAAGCGGTAAGCCAACCGCATCTGATCATCAACGGTGGTGTCAAATGATTGAATCCTTTGATACCCCGTCTAATCATTTTGGGATCACCCCATCACCCTTTAGACTAGATGTAGAGTCTAAAGACCAAGATAAACGACCGGGATTAGCAAAGCTGGTGGAAAAAGGAACACTTATCGAATTTCGTGTGCAAGGCGATCGCCATCTAGCGATTGTAGACCGTCCAGAGGGCAAAACGCGCTGGGCAGTTATCGACGAACACGGTCAATCTCACACGCTTCATCCCCGGCAAGTGACCTACGAAGTCCAGGATGGCAAATTTGACGTCTCAGAAATTCCTGACTTTCTCAGCCAAGTCGAACCCTATCTCGATCCATCTAGCTTAGAAGTCGCCTGGGAATTGCTGGTGGAAGAGGGAAAAGCGGTAACCTGTGCGGAAATGGCACAGCTTTTATTTTCAGACCAAAGCCCACCCCTATGTTATGCCGCTCACTGCTTGCTATCGGACGACAAACTCTACTTCAAACAAAAAGCCGATAGCTATGAACCGCGTCCCGCCACAAAAGTGGCAGAAATTAAACATCAGCAACTCGCCGCAGAATCAAAGCAGCGAGAGCAAGAGGAATTTTTAAGCCGCACTCAGCAGAAACTCAACGGCGAAGCGGTAGAGTGGCAAGAGAGCGATCGCACTCGCTTTGAACTCTTAGAACGGTTTGTCCTGTATCCGGAAAATTCGTCTCGTGCCGCCCAAGATATACTCGCTACCCTGGATCGCCCGCAAACTCCCCAAGCCGCATTCGATCTGTTGGTAGACTTAGGGATTTGGACGCCTCACGAGAATCTGTTTTTGCGGCGCTCATCTTACCCTGTTCACTTTCGTCGTGAGGTGCTTGACTTGGCGCAACAATACCTGGATTCTCCGCCTCCCGACCCCGATCAAGACCGCTTAGACTTAACTCATTTAAAGGTATACACCGTTGATGATGAGAGTACCTCAGAAATCGACGATGGGTTGAGTTTAGAACAACTTGATGACGGTAGAGAGCAGTTGTGGGTTCATATTGCTGATCCAACCCGCTTAGTTAGACCCGAAGACGAACTGGATCGAGAAGCCCGACGGCGCAGTACGACACTGTATTTACCGACGGGCATGATTTCCATGTTTCCGCCGGAACTGGCAACGGGTCCAATGAGTTTGGTTGAAGGTCAAGTTTGCCCATCCCTGAGTTTTGGCGTGATCCTGGATGAAGATGGCAGTGTTCAAGACTACCAGATTCACCCCAGTCTGATTAAACCCACCTATCGCCTCACCTACGAAGATGTGGATGAAATGTTGGAACTGGGGGTGAAGGCTGAACCGGAAATCGCCGCGATCGCGAAATGGGCAAAGCGTCGCCAAGAATGGCGATCAAGTCAGGGTGCGATTAATATCCACATGCCAGAGGCGGTGATTAAAGTCCAGGATGAGGATGAGATCATCATTCAGGTTTTAGAGGACTCCCAAGCGCGGCTCATGGTCGCCGAAATGATGATTCTAGCTGGGGAAGTGGCTGGACGCTATGGTCAAAGCCATCAAATTCCGCTCCCCTTTCGGGGACAACCTCAGCCAGAACTGCCCTCGGATGAAGAACTGCTGGTCTTGCCCCCCGGTCCAGTGCGCTTCTGTGCCATGCGTCGCTGTATGCCTCGCAGTGAAATGAGTATTTCTCCCCTGCGTCATGCAGGTTTGGGGTTGGAAACTTATACCCAAGTCACTTCTCCTATCCGTCGTTATACGGATTTGCTGAATCATTTTCAGCTAAAAGCCCACCTGCGCGGTGATCCTTTACCCTTTTCGGCTCAATACCTGCAAGAAACCATGCAGGGCGTGACGACAGCCGCATCAGAAGCCGCGATGGTGGAACGCCAAACTAATCGTTATTGGGGATTGGAATATTTACGGCGTCACCCGGATCAAGTGTGGCAAGCGTTAATGCTGCGTTGGTTGCGCGAACACGACAACTTAGGTTTGATTCTGTTAGAAGATTTAGGGTTAGAGTTGGTAATGCGGTTTAAGCGATCTGTGAGACTGGGCGATCGCTTGGATGTTCAGGTCACTCATGCTGATCCCCGTCAAGATGTGATTCAGTTTCGAGAACTGATAGATCAGGCGGTTGAACCTGCGGCTACTTAGAAGATAGGGAAGATGGGGAAGATGGGGGAGATGGGGGAGATAGGAAAGATGGGGAAGTTTCAGTGAAATGTCCGTTGTAGGGGCGGGTTTTACTATTAACGGGAAGCTTTTCACCCAGATATCTTTAAACCCGCCCCGATAGAGTGCAGTTATCTTCAATAAAGGATAAATGACGTAGCTTGCTTCTCGCGAAGCGAGTATGACGAATGACGAATGACAAATGACAAATGACAAATGACGACTGGCTCGAAATTGGTAAAATTGTTGCTCCTCAAGGGTTAAAAGGAGAATTACGAGTTTATCCGAATTCAGATTTTCCCGAACGCTTCGAGAAACCGGGACAACGTTGGTTAAAGCGATCGCATGATAGCCAACCGCAACCTGTGGAATTATTAGGGGGACGTTACGTTCCCAATAAAGGCATTTATATAGTAAAACTTGCTGGAGTAGAAAACCGAGATCAAGCCGAAGCTTTACGAGGTGTAACGCTGCTAGTCCCAGAGAGCGATCGCCCACAGTTGGGAGAGAATGAATACCATGTTCTCGATGTGCTGGATTTAGAGGTTTTCAACCAGTTAACTGGGGAATTGGTTGGTGTCGTGGTGGATGTGATTCCAGCAGGAAACATGCTTTTAGAAGTCAAACGCCACCAGCAACCTGAACCAACACCAGCTAAACCGGAAGCGCCACCTCCGAACAGAATTAGTAAGCAACGGAAAGTCAAGAAAAAACCATCCCAACCCGTAACTGTTTTGATTCCTTTTGTCGATGAAATTGTGCCAGTGGTAGACCTAGAAAATGGTCGGATCGAGATTACACCGCCTCAGGGTTTGCTATAATTTTTTTTACTGAAGTATTTCTTTGAATAGAACCTATTTTGATAAGTAGTCGGACAAAAGAAAACGGCACTATATCAAGTTTCGTAAATAGTCCTCAAACCCTTACAAAGTAAGAATGACGCTGGTAAAAAGGCAATAGGCAATAGGGGAAAGAGAGAGGGGGGTTTTTTTGAAAGCAAAGAAAAGACAATCTAGATGCACATTTCATTTGAAAACGCTATAGTGAATTAAAGAGTTAAACGTCAAGTCTCCGCTGATACTTTATGGCGTTTCTATGGGCAGCGCGGCGATTCTGAGAGCGATTTCGGTGAACAAGATTAAACCAGATGCGGTGATTTTGGAGTTGCCTTTTGCTCGCCTAGTCAATACGATCAGGAGTCGTTTAAGGTATCACAATATTCCGGCATTTCCTGTCAGGTTTTCAGAAAACCAGTGATTTTCTAAGCTATTCGCTTACCTTTACTTCTCTACTGTAATATGTCCTCGTTCAAACAATGCCATGATCTCAGATCCAATTTCCTGATTAGAACAGAGATGCGTTCATTAGTAGATCTGTTTAAAATAATGACAAAGAGGCGAAGTTAGCGTCAAAACTATGAAAGCCATATCTGAATTCCCCACAACTTTACCCGATCACACCCAACTCCCAGAATCGGATGGTACGTTTGTCATTTGTCCTTTGTAATAGTTTGAGGACTATTTACCAATAACCTGACTTAAAACCCTATCCATACCGCCATGTCCAAGACCAGAATTTTGCAAGAAGGACAATCTTATACCTTTCGTTCCTATTTTGAGATGCCCTACGAGGCAGAGGAAATTCTGGCTGAGTTTGATTATACCTTAGTGCGATCGCGTTTAGTTTTGCCAGCAAGCGATCGCCCCTTTCAAGGACTCCCAGAATTGAAGCAGCGCTTGGAAGATGCCTTGTTGATTGTCAGCTTAAGTAGTGAAGCCGCACGGCGGGAAGCGTTAGTCTTTCCAGTGTTACTGGAAGTTGCCCGCTTTTGCCAATGTCAGATTCGCATTGAGTATCCCTTAAGCGTCAATAATTGGTTGAAAGGCAATCTAGACTACTTACTCCGTCGAGAAAACAGCTTTCTAGTAGTTGAAGCTAAAAACGATGACCTTTCCAGGGGGTTTACTCAGTTAGCGGTGGAACTAATTGCTTTAGCGCAAGCCGAAGAAAAAGAGGTACTATATGGAGCTGTAACTATCGGCAATGTTTGGAATTTTGGCAAATTAGACGCTAATCAATTAAAGATTAGCCAAGACATTACCCTTTATCGCGTCCCTGATGACATAGAGCAACTTATTCACATCCTTATGGAAATTGTCGCTGGAAACTTTTCTGACTGAATGAATTACAAAGCTAATTAGGGGCTGCTGAATAAGTCTGGTGGTGGGGAGAGGCAATAGGGAATAGGCTTTCTTGCAATGGTTTCAACCCTTAATGTCAATAATGGCTCTCATCCTTGTAGTGCGAGCATCTTGCTCGCTACCTATTCCCAATTTAAATGCATGACAGCCTACTTAGAGAAATCGGCTTAAATCAAAATCCTCTTCAGGAACCTCTTTTTTAAACCGTTCTGCATTCAAAACTAACAATAATCGTTCTGAATAATCCACCGCCCCCCGCAACTCGTCTCGTAATATCTGTAACCCACCGTTAGCATATTCTTCAAAAATATGAATCCGTTCCTCCTCGGCTTTGGCATCAAAGGAGGAGAGAATCTTGGCATCTTTGGTTTCGACAAGCGCCAAGAGTTTAATCAGGGCGTCATATCCCCTCGACACAAATATCTCTAGCCCAATCGGTGCAGGTTCTTTCTTGGCAATCGTTCCCAGAGGCGATCGCTTCTTGCGCTTGATCCCCAACGCTGCTGCAAATGCGATAACGTCGGCATAGGTTTGAAAGGGTCCGGTTGTCTCGGCTGATACGGTTAAGGCTTTGACTAAATCGGCTTGATCTCTAGCAATTCGGATGCGATTGACGCCCATTCCCCTGACATCCTCCTATTTTCGTCATTTGTCATTCGTCATTTGTCATTTGTCATTCGTCATTTGTCATTTGTCATTTGTCATTTGGTCGGGGCGGGTTTTGCAGCCAAGCTAGAGATAACAATCAATATTAGTCCCTAAACCCGCCCCTACACACAGACGCTCCATGGCTCGTCTGGAACATGGCTTCCCCTGCTCCCCCATCTTCCCCTGCTTCCCCTGCTCCCCCATCTCCCCCATCTCCCCCATCTTCCCCACCCGACATCCTACCGAGTTTGCTGAATGTACAGTAAAATACCCCGTGCGATCGCCTGGGCGATGCGGCTGCGAAATTCCGGTGTGGCAAGTCTCGGCGCATCCTCAGCCCCGGTGACAAACCCCACTTCCACTAAAGCTGCGGGCATAGAAGTCCGTCGGATGACATAAAATCTGCCTCGCTTTACGCCGCGATTCCGCATTCCGGTACTCTGTAATAGACTGTTTTGAATCGCTGCGGCTAGCCCTCGCCCGTTGGCATAGTAATAGGTTTCCACACCATTCACATCGGGACGATTCAGGCTAATCGCATTGGCGTGGATACTGACAAATAGGTCAACATTGGTTTGTTCCGCCAGTTGCACTCGTCCTCTCAGGCTAATAAATCGGTCATCCGATCGCGTCAATATCGTTTGTACACCCTGTTGTTCTAAAAGTTCTGCAACCTGGAGAGAAATGGGCAAAATCACGTTTTTCTCCTGCAAGCCACCAATCCCCACAGCACCAGGATCTTTGCCCCCATGTCCTGGATCAAGCATCACCACAACGCGACTATTACGAACCCCAGGAAAGACAGTTGGGGGCGGTGAACTACTGGGCGGTAATCGTTCCGGTGGCGGTACGGGAAGCGTACCCGTTGGCGGTGAAGTGACTCTCCTCTGTCGCAGGGATAGGGCTAAAAGTTGATCGCTGGGTTGATTGAGTTCGCCAATCTGGGTATTTCGATCCGGTTGAACCACAATCACCACGGTACGCGAATCAGGCTGGCGTAGTCTCACCTGAGATAACGGACTATTGACACCTAGCTGAGGTCCTTGGATGCGATCAGCCAGTTGAGCATCTGGAATGGTAATTTGGAACTGGTTGGCGCTGGGATTCCAATTTTCCCGCGCCCGAATCCGTCCATTCGCCCGGATTAATAATTGAGTGCCATTTTGGGCGATTTGCACCGATTCAATCGTGGCGAGATTCGTAGCCGCCGTGGGTTCCCGATCGGATTGTCGCCCCGGTGACTCCTGAAGCTGCGACGCCGGAACTCCCCGGGGTAATAATACCAAACCGCCAACGGAACTATAATTCATCTGCCAGTCGGGACTCTCGCGATTCACGTTTAATGTGATGCGAGTTGGGGATGAACCCGACGATTGGGACAATTGAATTTGGCTAACCCCATAGCGATTCACCGACACCGTTTGATTCCGTAAGTTTGGGGGTAGGGTAATCCCTTCTACATCAAACTTAATGGTTTGGCGATCGCGACTGCGTTGCACCTGAATCTCTTTGGCTTCCCCTTCATTGGTGCGAATGAAAAACCCATCCCGTGTCACCTGAATCGGATCAAGTTGCACATTTGACTCGGTTCTGTCGGGAGAGGGTTCCGGTGGTGTGGGACGAGGTACGGGTTGGGGGGGAGGAGTTGTCGGCGGTAGGGGACGAGGTGCGGGTGTGGTTATCCGCTGCGGTTCAGGAAGTTGTACAAACCACTGTCTCGGCGACGCCCCCCGAAACTGAATCTGTTGGGGATCTATGGTATAACCCGGTGCAATTTCTACCACAATCCGCGTCGTCTGGCGGTCAAACTGTCCCACCCGAATTTCGCGAATCCCTCCCCCCACCGGCTGGCTGACGCTGGGGCGTCCCAATGTTGTACCGGGTAAATCGATAACCAGGCGCAGGGGATTCGGAATCAGTTGGGCTGTGGGTTGAACACGACCATCTGTGGTAAATTCCAGTTGATTTTGACTCGCATCAAAGCGCCACAGCAGAAGTCTACCAGCTTCTGCGGGTAATGAAACCAGAAACGTACTCCAGAAGCTAAGGAGTAGCAGTAGCCACTGAATTTTCCTCATTCCCCTACCCTCACGATTAATCGTCTAACTGCCAATTGCTTGCTCAATGTCAGCCTGGTCTAGTTTACGTCCAATTAGCACTAACCGAGTTTGGCGAGATTCGCCGTTGTGCCACAGTCGATCATAGAATGAATCGAAGCGATTGCCGACTCCTTGTAAGACTAGGCGCATGGGTTTATTGGGTACAGACACAAAGCCTTTGATCCGGTAAATCTCCTGCTGTTGCACGAGTTGTTGCAGTTTGGCGATTAGGGTTTTGGGTTCAAAGGCTTGATCGGATATAAATTGGACGGAATTAACCTCGTCATCATGGTCGTGGTCGTCCTCGGTATCATGATGACTGGGACGGCTATCTAAATTATCCTCGACGGCGGCGTTGAACCCGAGTAAGAGTTCCGGCTGAATTTGCCCTTGATCACAAGGGATAACTTTGACGCCTGTGGGTAATTGATGCTGTAACCAGTCTTTGATCCTCCTCAGCGTCGCCTGATCCACTAAATCTACCTTCGTCAGTAAGACTAAATCTGCACAAGCCAATTGGTCTTCAAAGAGTTCCTCAATTGGGGTTTCATGGTCTAAATTCGGGTCAGCTTGGCGTTGGGCTTCTAGGGCGTTGAGATCACCCACCAAGGTTCCAGCGGCTAACGCTTGACAATCCACCACCGTGATCACTCCATCCACGGTAGCACCGTTGCGAATGGGAGTCCAACGGAAGGCTTGAACTAAGGGTTTGGGTAACGCTAATCCAGAGGTTTCAATTAGCATACAATCGATGCGATCGCGCCGTTGTAAGAGTTGCTGCATTGTCGGGTAGAATTCTTCCTGAACGGTGCAGCACAAGCAGCCATTAGTCAGTTCGACAATATTATCGTTGGGATTGTCCTCCTCATCGCAAATTTGACAGGAACGCAATAACTCGCCATCAATACCCACTTCCCCAAACTCATTCACCAGAACCGCTATTTTACGTCCTTGGTTGTTTTGTAGTAAATGGCGCATCAACGTGGTTTTGCCAGAACCGAGAAAGCCGGTAATTACAGTTACGGGAATTTTATGCATGATTATTTTACCTCAGGATAAGGGTGGAATTCGTGCTAAGATGCCTTTTTTTAGGGGTTCAGGTCGTTTTGACCAAGGCAATAAACCATCGGGTTGGCTATGGTACAAACTGGCACAGTCTAATATAGCCGCCGCTGTTTTGGGTAATGTTTCTAAATCTACGGGTAAATCCCCAAATAGATACGTATGTTTATCGGGTGCAGCTAAAGAAACAGCACAAGGGCGACTACAAGCACTCATACATTCAACCGCTTGAATTTTAAATTCATCCCGGAGTGACCAGTTTTGGTGGAGTTCCTGCAAAGGTTCTAGCAGTTTTTCGCCACCACTTTGACCGACTCGCTTGCCATCTTTCCAGGTACTGGCGCAGGTTGTACAAACAAATAAGGTATGTTGATTCATGTTGATTCAGTCATATAGCGTTTTCATTTGGATCGTCAACATAGCAATGCTGTAAAAAGGCAATAGGCAATAGGCAATAGGCAATAGGCAATAGGGTAAAGAGTTTGTTTTAACAAAAAAAGGACATTTAGACAAACATGGCATTAGAGGTTGTCGTTAGGGTTGAGAGGGTTTATTCCAATCGCTTAACTGGTCTTCCAGTTGACGAATTGTTTTCGGAAATGGCATCGTCTTGGGTAAAGATAAACGTGACACTAATACCTGCCAAACCTCCCATAAAATGGGGACATCCAGGTGTAATTCGGCTAACCTATTACCTTGACTAAAAATATTTTGCGCTTCTCCTGACATAATCAGTTGTCCTTCATGTAAAATACACATCCAATCTGCCCATTGATAAGCAAAGTTTAGATCATGAGTAGCAATCACTAGAGTCGTTCCAGCGGCATGAATCCGTTCTAACTCCTCCAGGAGATTGCCCGTTTGCACGCTATCTAAATAAGCCGTTGGCTCATCTAATAATAACAGTTCAGGTTGCCGTGCCATCACTCCCGCTAAAGCTACTCGTCGTTTTTGTCCTAAACTCAGGTGATGTAAGGGTTGGTCTGCTAAATCTTGTAAGCCAAATTCGGCTAATGTTTGTTCAAGCCGCTGCTTGATTTCTACCTGAGATAATTTCAGAGTATACAACCCATAAGCAATATCCTCAGCTACCGTTCCAGCGACTAATTGTTGTTCTGGATCTTGAAACGCTAGTCCGATTTTTTGTCGCCACTGATTTAGGGAATGGCGGTCATATTTTAATCGTTCGCTTGCCCAGCGAATTTGTCCATGCTGGGGTTTTAAGAGTCCATCGGCTAAGAATAATAGGGTTGATTTACCCGACCCATTTTGACCGAGTAAGGCAATCTTTTTTGTAGCTGTAATGTAAATATTTAGTCCATTCAGCGCGGGTTTATCTCCCCCAGGATAAGTATAATAAATATTTTCTAATTCTAGTAATTTCTCGCTCATATAGCAAGTCTATTTTAGTTATACATCTCGGCTGAATCAAAGGAACCTAAAACAGGAAATAAACAACAAATCACATAAGACATAAGACGAAATACAAAGGACGAATGACAACTAACTAACTCAACTCCTACCAATCCCCCACAACCCAAAACAGCTTCCACTGCATAGCGTTTGGAGTAGCGATAGTGATGGAGTAAGCCAACCGGAAAGTCCCCCGTAAAGCCTCGTGTTGCCAATCCCAGGGAAAATTGATGATAACGTTGTAATGTCCGCAAAAATAATTGTCCCACCAGGAGTCCTAAACTATGCATGGTTAAACGCCAAGTGCGATAGCCATTTCGCGCCTGTTGTGCTAATTTTAACTCCTTTGCCGTTTTGAGCAAGATAAACACAAAGCGATACATTAATAGCAGGATATCTGTGAGAATAACTGGCACGTTTAGCCGTCGCATCGTCTGCACAATTTCGATAAAGGGGACAGTACAAAGGATAAAAAACAGACAAGACATGCAAGCCAGCGATCGCATGAACACAACGCCAGCTTGTTGACTCCCGCTGCGACTGATATAAAGATACCAGGAACCCAGATTAATGCCACCCCATTGATCGGTTTGGGCAAACTCAATTTGAGTCGTGGGGGCGATATTCACGATTAAAGCGGGTAAACCCAGGAGTAAGAATAGAGACGCTAGGGCGATTAATCGCAAGTAAACTCGCCAGCGAATTCCGGCATAACCGACTGTCCATATCCCCATCCATAATATAATCAGAAATTGAGTCGGTGCATGGCTAAAAATACTAATGAATAATACTACCAGCGCGAAGCCCAATTTCTGGACGGGGGGAAGATGACGCAGACGATTCCGGTACGCGATCGCATCAATTTCCAGAGTCATGTTTGTTGATTTAGTCAGACTGTTAATTCCGTTCTGATCGCCCTTTGTATCGTCCAATAATAAAGCCGACAACTCCCGCACCAATTGCCCCCTGGGAAACAAATAACAAAGATTCCGTTTCACCACCAGGCGGTTCGATTAAGGGTTCAAACCAAGGTTCATAGTCAGGGTTAACCTCGCCAATTACAGCTTCGGCTTCACCATCAGCCCCACCAAATTCCGAGTCCCGAACGATTAACAATGGCACAATGGCGAGACCGACAACTCCTAATACCAATATCCAATTATTCCACCCTTTTTTATCCATTTTCACCGTTTAAGACCCTCCTTTAACCAAATTCAATACGGCTAATTCCTCGCGACTGTAGGACATTAGCCAGTTCCACACCAATACAGTTAATAATCCTTCACTAATTGCCAAGGGAATTTGAGTCACCGCGAAAATCCCAGCAAACTTGAGAAATGAAGCCATAATTCCCCCAGTTGCAGCCGGAAATGCCAGCGCTAACTGGAGAGACGTAACCATATAAGTGAGCAAATTCGCCAAAGCAGCGGCGATAAAAATAGCGAATTTCTGCGCCCCACTGACTTGCATAATCAAGCGATACGTTCCATAAGCGATAAACGGTCCCACAACTGCCATAGAAAACGCATTTGCCCCCAATGTTGTTAAACCGCCATGTGCCAACAACAGGGCTTGAAACAGGAGAACTAAACTCCCCAATACACTCATCGTTAATGGACCAAACAACACCGAACCCAATCCCGTTCCTGTGGGATGGGAGGAACTTCCGGTTACCGACGGTATTTTTAAGGCAGATAAGACAAAAGCAAAGGCACCTGATAGCGCCAGCAGCACTTTTAATTCCGGATTTTGCTGGGAAATTTGTGTGATTGAACGCAATCCAAGACTAAAAAAGGGCAGAAAGACAACCCACCAGAAAATTGCCCAACCTGCGGGTAAAAAACCCTCCATGATATGCATGGCAAAGGCGGGCGGTGGGGCAAAGATGATTAAGCCCAAACTTAACCCAGCGATTAAGACTAAATTGATTATCCGTTTTTTTCGCTTCATTGACAAAATTACCTCTATTCGTAGGGTGTGTTAGCGTAGCGTAACGCACCTCGGTATTTTTCGGAGAATTTGATCGCATTCCAGGTGAGAACACTGTGTATCAAACCAAGGGCAATTCCCCAAACAGCATTTTTGACAAAAATCCGCCCAAGTATACTAACAGTTAAACCATGTCCTCCCATTAATTGCGCTGTGAGTAAAATCGTTCCTTCAAACAGAACATAGCCGGCGATGACAGCCGCACCAAACCAAAGCCAATGACCTGTAAAATTACGCTGGCTGAACTTGGGTTTGATGGTGGCGAGTAGGGTCACCACAAGAGTTCCTAACCCCATAACCAAACCCCAAGTAAAGGCTTCTAAAGTACGGGGATATTGACGGATGGTAAAGCCATACAATTGATTGGCAAACCAGATAGTCATCGCAGCCATAACCGCCTGTTTGCGGTGTAGGGTTGTTCCCGTCACAGCAGCAAAACCAACCAAGGGAGAGTGAGGGTAAATCAGACTGCTAGCGCTAGCGATCGCGATGAGGGAAAATAGCCAGAGGCGACTGTGGGCAATTGCTTGCCAAGCCTTTGACCACAGGTTCGATGGTGTCTGCGGCGAAGGCTTTTTCACCAATTTCGTATTCATCATAATTTTTGGGTTTGGTCAATTGACCAAAAGTTTCTTTTTGTCTAGGGCGATAGCGTCCCTAGTCGTTGATTTACAGGTTATGAATAGCTTGAGATGAGATGACTCTGAATCTGTAACTATCTAGCGATGGAGTTCTAATTAGACGGAAAGGAACATCCGACCTCAATTCGAGTCACCTCAGTTTATCGAATCGTTCCTCTGGCATCAGGGCGTTCTGTTGCGATCGCCTCACCCATTCTAATTGTGGCAAATTTAGACTATGCACCATCCGTACCTCGCAGATGAATGTTAACGTTTCTTCCACATCGGCGGGCATTCTGACTCAGAAACCCTAACGAATTTCATTACAGTTGCGGGACAGTGCCGGATTTACACCGAACTTTCCCCGTTACCTCTAATGGCTGATCCCCATCAGAACCGACTTAGATTAATACTCTACCACGTCGGTTCTACGATTTGGGGATTGGGGATTAGGGATTGACGATTGGGCGAACCTTATACACTCTTGTGTTGGCATAAAACCGCGATATCGGGGCGCATAAGCGAGAGTTCCTACAAACGCAAACGTTACTCCTCATTTGCCAGACGTGCCATGACACCTGTGGAACATCGCTCCCCATCTCCTTTGAATCACCACAAAACCTGTGGCAAAAGTATAAGCTGGGTTTATAGAGATAGTTAGCTTAATCTATAAAACATGATTAAATCCTGGATGGTAATTGGGGCTGTAACCGTGTTAGTGGCGTTGGCTGGTAACTGGTTAACCTCCGATGATGTCCGCTGGTTCAACCGCCTGCGCCGCCCCCGATGGTTGACGTTTGAGGCGGCGATTCCTTTCATCTGGACAGTTATTTTCATTTGTGGGGGATGGTCTGCTTATGTGGTATGGGAAAGTAATCCGGGGAGTCCTCAAACGTGGTTGATTTTGGGGTTATATTTGTTGTTGGAAATAGTAACAATTGCCTATACGCCAGTAATGTGCCGACTTCGCAGTCTCAAGGTAGGGACGATGATTGGCGGGACAGGGGCTATATTGAGTATTATTTTGGCACTGTTGGTTTATCCTATCTCGGTTTGGGCTTCTGTGTTGCTATTACCTTATATTATTTGGAGTCCGATTGGAACCTATACGACGTGGGCGATGATTCGGCTAAATCCAGAATCTGAATAGGGGCGGATTGAAGTATATTTAATTGAGCATATATCACCTTGGGTGATCGTACAGGGGTGACCCACTTGTACAAATCCACAACGGTGTTCATTCAATTTGATCGGGTCGCCCTTTACGCAATTTTAATTGATATGCAGCAACGGCAGAGTTTATGACTTGATTTTACCTTTTACTGTTAAATAATGGGTTAAAATCTGCCCAATCATTGCGGTAAAATCAGTTACAAATGCAGTGATAAACAAAATGGAAATTGCTCTAATATTGGGCAGCATTTACATAGCAAGACGAATGGAATTAATTCCCAAACCGTAGGGGCGCACTGACGTGCGCCCTCTGCCGACGTGCGCCTGACAAACAACGCACCGAAATCCCGCCATATCAGAATTAAATCTGGTGCGTTACGGCGTTTATGTTCTGAATTAATAACCGTTAATCCCAAAATGCGCCTAACGCACCCTACTGGCATGACTAAAACAGATTGAGCTATGGCTAGAAAATTTTGTATACTAAGACATTAAAAAGTTTGACTTTATGTCTGCATGAACATGTTTAAAGCAAGGGTGTTGGCTCTCCTATTAACCTGTTTAGTTGTAACGACGCCTCAGGTGACGTTTGCTCAAAGCATTGAGCAGCTACTCCAACAGAGTCAGACGGCTATAGAATCTGGTAACTATTCCCAAGCGGAAGCGCTCTTGCGGCAGGTGATTGAAATCAACGCCAACAATATTGCCGCGCATAATCTGCTAACTATCGTACTGTATTCGCAGAATAAATTTGATCAGCTAATCACTGCTGCTCAAAAAGTAATCAAACTTGACCCCAATCCGTTTATGGGTTATCTGTTTCTGGGTGAGGCACTCTTTAAGCAGGGAAAACTGGATCAGGCAATTGCCGCTTATCGTCAGTCAATCCAACTTAACCCTGATTTCTCCCTGGCTTATGTGAGTCTCGGTTGGGTTCTGACTCTTCAGGGACAACCCGATGAGGCAATAGAGGTTTTACGTCAAGCCATTCAACTTGACCCCAATAATCCCCGTGCTTACAGTCATATCGGTTCAGCGCTGATGCTAGGGGAAAAACTGGATCAGGCGATCGCCGCTTATCGACAGGCGCTTGAACTTGATCCTAACTATGCTGATGTATACAACAATTTGGGTACGGCGCTGATGCTACAGGGAAAACTGGATCAAGCAATCGCCGCTTTGCGCCAAGCTGTTCAACTTGATCCTAATAATGTTAATACTTATATTAATTTAGGCAGTGCCTTGAGTGACCAAGGCAAACTAGATGAAGCAATTGCAGTTTACATTCGTGCGTTTCAACTTGACTCCAGCAATGCTGTTGTTTACCTTAATCTGGGAAATCTATCCCGACAGAAAGGACACCTAGAAGAAGCGCTTTCTTTCTACCAAGCCATCCTAAAATTTTCGCCCGATCAACCATGGGGAAACTCAACCAGCAATCATGCTTTAGCTCACAATGCTATCGGTGAAGTGTTACAGCAGCAAGGCAAGCTAGAAGAAGCAATTGAGGCGTTTAAGCAGTCAATTGCTTTAGATCCTAATTTTATTGAAGCCCAAGACAATCTAGAACAAGCACAACAGTTGTTGGAACCCCAATAAAAATAGCCCCAACCTCAACAAAATATTCTCACCTAGTTTCTGAAATTTAGAATTAAATCTGGTGCGTTACGGCGTACTTATGTTCTGAATTAATAACCGTTAATCCCAAAATTTGCCTAACGCACCCTACGGGTATAACCAATGGTATTATTTGAGCGGTATCCTCTACATGGTCATACTCTGACATTCTGAACGGATGACGTCAGCCTAAATTTAGGTATTGTCAATAAACTTGATTTAATCCAAAATCAATCTGGATTGAATCAAGCCATTCATCCGACTTGATTGTCGTACTTTGACTCATCCAACCTTTGGCGACTCAACTTGGAGCCTTATTTCCCGATGAATTTACTCAGAGGTCGATTGCAACGCTTAACCCAACAGTTACCTGATTTAATTGAACATCTCCCCGATGAAAGCTTGGCAGACGCCTGGAAAGTCCTGCAACCGCTCTATTATGACTTGTATATGCTCTCCGCCATGCAAGAATCTATGCGAACGATTCGACCCGGAGATGCCATGACTCGCGAAGAGGCGCTGCGACTACTCAATCTGCCGTGACTGAAGGGGCGGGTAAGCTATTTGAATAGTCGGTAGGGTGTGGGGTGTGGGGTGTCGGGTGTGGGGTGTCGGGTGTCGGGTGTAGGAAACAGTGCGGCTTCTTGCAGAAAGCTAAAATCTTCCCAGAAAGACTAGAATGATTCGTGGGGAATCGGGGTATATCCTGTGAGTCTAGAAGTACGCTATGCGCGGTCTTTCCTACAAGATCTCAAAAGCCTAGAGTCGGCTGCCTATCAGCAGGTCTATGACGTGGTTTTTGAGAAGTTCATGCATCTCAGAAGCATTCATGACCTGCCAGGGCTTCACCCCATCGGCTCAGATGCTATTTTTTACCGATTTACCATCGATAATTATATGGTGGGGATTGAAGTGACGGGTCACATCGTCAAGTTTTTGCGCGTGTTGCCCAAGCCGTATATTTGAGAGGCTTTCAGAAGGCAGGGGCAAAGGAGCAGAGGGAGCAGGGGGAGCCAATGTAGAGACGTGCCATGGCACGTCTGGGAGCAGGGGGAGCAGGGGAAGCCATTGGAACACCTGTTGATAGGGGAGGGTTGAGGAACCTAGGCGAAGTATTCTCGAAGAGTTGCAACCTAGTAATCCAACTCTCCATACGGCTGATCAGACTAAGCCACTGGCAAAGGAAAACTGACAACTGATCCCCGGACAACATAAACTTGTGATTGGAAAAAACAGGAATTTGAGAAGCTACTTATGGACGCCCCTGCACTCTGGCAACGCTATCAGGACTGGCTCTATTACCACCAAGGATTAGACTTTTACCTCGACGTCAGCCGTATGCGATTCGATGATGCCTTTGTCGAAGCGATGCGACCTAAGTTTGAGCAGGCGTTTCAGGATATGGAAGCATTGGAGGGGGGCGCGATCGCGAATCCTGACGAAAATCGGATGGTGGGTCACTATTGGTTACGAGATCCTGACATAGCGCCAACTCCCGAACTGCGTCAAGATATCCTCACCGTCTTAGAGAAAATTGAATCCTTTACCACTAAAGTCCATAGTGGTGATATTCATCCCCCAGGTTCATCTAGATTTACTGATATTCTTTCCATTGGCATTGGCGGATCAGCATTGGGTCCTCAGTTTGTCGCTGATGCCCTTGCTCCTCGTGTTCCGCCTCTAAGGATTCATTTTATAGATAATACTGATCCGGCGGGGATTGATGCCACGATCGCGAAACTGCAAGATCGTTTGGCTAGCACCCTCGTCTTAGTCATTTCTAAGTCTGGAGGAACCCCGGAAACCCGCAATGGCATGATTGAGGCAAAAAAAGCTTACGAATCCCAGAAACTGGACTTTGCGACCCATGCCGTGGCAATTACGGGTGAAGATAGTAACTTAGAGAAACTGGCAAAATCCGAAGGGTGGCTGGCAACCTTTCCCATGTATGACTGGGTAGGAGGACGCACCTCCGAAATGTCAGCCGTGGGACTGTTACCCGCCGCACTGCAAGGGATTGATATCCGCCAGATGCTAGCAGGTGCCAAGGAAATGGATAGTGTTACCCGTGTCCATAATCTCCACGAAAACCCAGCCGCATTGTTGGCACTCTCCTGGTATTTTTCGGGGAATGGTCAAGGTGAAAAAGATATGGTGGTCTTACCTTACAAAGATAGCCTGCTATTATTTTCCCGCTATCTCCAACAGTTAGTGATGGAATCCTTGGGTAAGGAAAAAGACCTGGATGGGAAGACTGTGCATCAGGGAATCGCAGTGTATGGTAATAAAGGCACAACCGATCAACACGCCTACGTGCAGCAGTTGCGCGAAGGCGTTGCTAATTTCTTCGTCACCTTTATTGAAGTATTGCGCGATCGCCAGGGACATTCCCCAGAAGTAGAAGCCGGAGTCACGTCTGGTGACTATTTATCTGGTTTATTACAGGGAACCCGAAAAGCCTTGTATGACAATCAACGGGATTCGATTACCATGACTATTCCCCACGTCAATCCTCGCACCGTTGGGGCGCTGATTGCTTTATATGATCGGGCGGTGGGATTATACGCTTCTCTGGTGAATATCAACGCTTACCATCAACCTGGAGTAGAAGCCGGGAAAAAAGCCGCCGCTGCGATTTTGGATTTACAGAAACGGGTGATTCAGGTGTTGCAGGATCAAGGAGAACCCATGTCTTTATCAGAGTTAGCACAGAAAGCGGGGGCGACTGACCAAATAGAAGCCATTTATAAAATTTTGCGCCATCTCCACACCAATCAACGAGGTGTGGTGTTAGAAGGAAACCTGGGAGAACCGAGTAGCTTAAACGTGTCTGCGGTTTAATTTTCCGTAGGGGCTTGGTTACCAAGCCCCTACTTGGTTATAGCAGAAGGCAGAAGGCAGAAGGCAGAAGGCAGAAGGCAGAAGGCAGAAGGCAGAAGGCAGAAGGTTGATTATTGATACTTCGCCCTTTCAGCCGTTCACTATGTCCTAACCTTAATGTCAATCGCTATACTTGATTACCAAGTCCCTTACCATAACCACTGCCACCAGCTACGATTAGCCTTCATCTTAGCGCGGAGAATAGATAAATTTTTGCGAAATATAGCGGTATTCGGATGATCATCTCCTAAATGCTGTTCACTCAAACTTAATGCCTGAACCAATAGCGATTCTGCATCTCTGTAGCGTTTCTGCGAATTGTAGAGTCCGGCTAAATTATTAATGCTAGTCGCCACAGCCGGATGGCAATTGCCTAAGATAAATATTCTCATGTCTAATGCTTGTAAGTAAAGAGGTTCAGCTTCACTGTAGCGACCTTGAGCGTAATACAATAATCCCAAATTATTGAGGCTACTAGCAACATCAAGATGGCAATTGCCTAAAAGGCGTTTTCTCACCTCTAGAACTTGCAAATAAACAGGTTCAGCTTCACTGTAGCGACCTTGAGCATAGTAAAGTCCTGCCAAATTATTTAAGCTGGTGGTAACATCGAGATGATGAGTCCCTAACAGATGTTTTCTCACCTCTAAGGCTTGCAGATAAAGGGGTTCAGCTTCACTGTAGCGACCTTGAGTATAATAAAGTCCTGCCAAATTATTCAAGCTAGTGGCAACATCAAGATGTTCCTCGCCAAAAGCGGCTTGGGCAATAGAAACGCACCGTCTAAACCAAGATTCTGCTTGATCCACTAATCCCTGATGCTGATAAAATCTGCCTAGGCGATCAAATAGCCACAGTAAATCCGTTAATCCTTGACCTTTATAGAATTTGCCCAAACTGTCAAATAAGCAGAGGGAATCCTCCTCCCTTACGGCTAATTCTAGGGTGTGGGCTATTTCTTGAATGTGAGGCAAGATCTCGTCCAACAACCTTATCTGTTCTGGGGTCGGGGAATCAGGAATGTGCTGAACCTGTTCAATCACAATAGCGGTAAAAGCCTGCCTGAAGTCATCAGCATCGAGGTTTCTTACGGGTGGTGCTTTGTTCTTGCTGGTTTGGGAAACGCCTGAATGGGACGTTTGAGAGTTGTCTGGTGGACAGGAACAGGTAGAATTGGTAATCGGAAAATAGAGTTGCTGCTCAATCAGGTAATCTTCACCGGAACCCGGGACATCAGGATAAGCAGAGAGGAATGAATGCCATTCTCTCGGAGGTGGTGTCTGCTGGGCGGAATCGTCGTGGGAAATTTGGTTTGGCAAAGACAGAGTATCCGGTTGAGGCGTCTGGGAAATCGGCTGGGATGACGCCTTGGGTGGGAACGGAAAAGGAGGGTGAGACATAAAGATGGCGGGTGCATCTAATGTCTCCAGTTTTTTGCGAAAAAACTCCCGAATTAAGGGTTGAACGGTGTAGCAACCCCGGCGATTTCCCACTGACTCAATCAAATGCCACTGATAAAGTTGAGTTCGGGCTTGGTCGAGATCTGCCTGTTTCCAGTGCAGGAGGTCACGAGCATAGTCTAACCATTGCCAACGCCAGAGGGTTGGGGCAAATAAGCTTAAAAGTTGAGCAACCTGCTGGGTTTTGGGATTGAGTTCTTTCCAGACGCATTCTAAGAGGGTGTTGATTCCCCATTGGAGTGTCGGTTGGCTGGGTCGCTGGGTTGCTCTATCAGGATGTCGCTGCGCTTCCAGCCGTTTGAGCATATCGGTTAACGACAAATCGGGATGTTTGGCTAAGTATCGCCCAACTAACTCTACGCCTAACGACAGATATCCCAGCCATTCACATAATCGGGGGACAACCTTCTGTGCGCCTTGATCCTGCAACATGCGTTCTTTACCCGCTAGGGCTGTCAAGAGTTTCCACGCTTGTTCTGGTGACAGCACATCTGGGGATCGATCCCCCTTATCGCCTTGATCTGGCTGCTGCATTGTCATATTAATTAAAGTTCGGATAGGTTCTCCCCTACAAAGCGCGACAATTGACTCAGCAAGGAATCAGGGTTCTGGCTGGCTGTTACACGATGGCAACTGGCTCTGAGTCAGTGATGAGTGGTTTCTATAGCAGAAGCCAGAAGGCAGGAGGCTCCAGGGCAGAAGGTTTTTATACTGCTACGTCGTTGTTTGAGCGATTCAATCTGTCCTAACCTTAGTGGCAACGGCTATATCTTTCAGGTTGCAGTCTGAAAGGCACTCAACGCCGTAAGACATCGTAAAACAGGTAATACAGTTAATATTCTATGATAATTTACGCCAACGCTGCAATCAACGTCGTGCTGAGACGTCATTAAAATAAAATATTGGTAACGTTTCGGGAATAATAGATTAAAGCAGGGAACCAGAAACGTTAACTGTTACCTGAAGCAATAGGTCAGACAAAAAATTATTTTATTGCCTAAATTGCTATTTATAACAACGCTAACCATTGGCTATAAACCGGGAACAAACCAGTGGTATGCCTCTAATTACCTGGATATAAATTCTGTCAACTGGACTAAGAAATGTTAACAATCGTCAAATCCTGACTCTTCCCTGTTGCCCAATCTCAACCATCAACTTGAATTTTGTCCGACCGTAAACAAGAGGATTGAGTTTTGACTTTTGCCTTAATTTCCAGCAAAATATTAAATATTTCCCTGACGCTCTTGGAGTATTATCTAATCTCAATATGACTCATGTCTTCATGTCTGCCCTAGTGGCTGGCGCTAATTCTGGTCAGATCGTAAGTTTTCCCACCGACACGATACCTGCTCTCGCTGTACGACCGGATTATGCAGAATTGATATTTACGCTGAAGCAGCGAAGCAATGACAAACCTTTAATTTTAATGGGGGCATTTCCAGCATCACTTTGGTCTTATGTCAAGGGGACAGAGGCGGAATTAGAGATGTGGCAGCAAGTGGCAAAGCGATATTGGCCCGGAGCGCTGACCTTAGTGTTACCCGCTGCGGATAAAGTTCCGGCGGCGATGAATCCCAGCGATCCGACGACGATTGGCTTGCGCGTCCCCAACTCTAGAGTCGCGATCGCGATTTTGTCCCAGACGGGTCCTTTAGCCACGACAAGCGCCAACGTCTCCGGAAAAGCTCCCTTACACACAATGCCAGAAATTGAGGCAGAGTTTCCCCAGGTGCTAACCCTTCATCCCACCGAATCCATGGAATTAGAGGAGCCTCACCCCAAAACTCAAGGCGTACCCTCTACCGTCGTGAAATGGACAGGAGACGGTTGGCAAATTTTGCGCCAAGGCGCTGTCTCATTCGACTGTTCCCTGTCTAAGGGATGATGACTCTTGGGAAAAGGGGCTATGCTTGAGCTGAAGGCGGGTATGGCAAGACTAAAACTAAAATGTGTTAGTCAACTCCCTCAGCCCAATCAAAGATTGTGGATGGGGAGTCCCGCGAATTACGTTGAAACGTTTGAAAAAATATGGGCAACATAGAGCTGATCTATCTGGTAGTGGGTATTGTCATGGGACTCGTTGTCAGCCGCGCTACTCGTTCTGGCAAACAGCCAGAAGGTTCAACGATACCAGAACCGCAACTGTCAAAACCGGAAGAATCTCAGCCAACTCAGACCGAATCTGTGCAAGAGACGGAATCTGTGAAAGAAGATGAACTAGAGTCTCTGAAGCAGGAACTCGAGCAAACCCGACTGGCATACCAAATGGCGCATGAAATGAGCCAGTATAAAGGTGGGTTCTTGGCGCGGACATCCCACGAACTGCGATCGCCCCTGAGTAGTTTGATGGGGATGCATCAGCTCATTTTATCTGATTTATGTGACTCACCAGAAGAAGCCAAGGAATTCGTGGCTCAAGCCCATACCTCGGCGCAGAAGATGGTCAAACTCCTAGATGAAGTCATTGCTGTGGCAAAAACGGAACACGGCACCAACCGCCTGGAGACTCGCCCTCTGCAATTGAGCCAATGCTTTGAAGAACTCGAAGTCCTCACTCACATGCAAGCCGGGAATCGTAATCTGCGGCTGAAAGTGATTTCCCCTGACCCAGAGATCGAAATCTTAGCTGATCCCCGGCGTTTTCGTCAGGTATTAGTGGGAATTGTGGACAGCGCTATTGCCCAAATGGAAGAAGGGACGATTCAGGTTTCTACAGCAAATTCTGACAACTCCCAAATGGTGAATATCTGGGTTGATGTAGAATCTCCCAACTCGATTTGGCATGAAGCCGTTGATTTACTCTCTGAGGATGGGACATCAGAATCTGAAGCACAGGAAACAACCTCATCAACAACCTCACCCGGAATGAATTGGTTGATGGTGCAAACCTTGGTGAATGTGATGCAAGGACGCTTGGAACTGCTACCTATTCCTGGGAAGGAACCAAGGGATGATTCCGCTACAGACACGGGTATCCGATTGCAATGTACTATGCCTTTAGCAACTCCGGAGATGATCGAACGGGTGTTGGCAGAGCAGTCATGATCGGTTGATTGTATAGCACCATTGTGGTTGTTGAGTTACATTGAACGCACCCCACTCAAATCGAAGATTCTGAGTGGGGATTCTTATGCTAGGCTTGATTGTTCCTTTAATTGTCTCTCAACTATACAAAGTAGCGAGCGAGACGCTCGCACTACTGTTGCCTGTTGCCTGTTCCCTGTTGCCTGTTCCCTGTTCCCTAATCTCAACCGTTAATTTTAATGAAAGTCCGACTACTTAGCTGAGGTGGTTTATTCGTTACACGATAAAAAAAATGGCATGATATCATGTCCGCCGAAATAACCGTAATATCCTTCTTCCTTGCAACCTTACTCCTTCCCTTGGAGCCCTGGAGCCTTCTGCCCTGGAGCCTTGTCTCCACCGATAGTGTAAGTATTCCACCGGACAAATATGAATCGCTTCGACAGCCTGTAATCCTTTTGTCATACAACTATCAAGCTAAGTCCGGAATTTATGTAATACAGTTTGATTTACTTTCCGGTAGGATACTTCTATATCAACACTTAAAACCGCTTTGCTGTCAATCCGGATCTGTATTACATTTAGCCGAAAGATGGAATGATGCGGTTAAAGAACTAGATGGGACTTGCTTCTCTCTCAGCAAACGACTTGGTTCTTCGCAATCAGCAATCAGCAATGAACGGGCGGCGTCCGTTTTTCCTCTCAACTAGGGAAAAAGATGTCAAGAAACGCCGCCCAATCTGCTGAGCTTAACCGACCAACGGTTTGAGCTGAATGAATGGTTATTGGGGTGCAAGGTAAACAGTTGAGGATAAAGTTTGTCGATGCAACATTCTCAAGGTATTGCGGCTTACGAAACAGTAAATAATGGCTATATCAGACGGCGACAACTTCAAGGAAATGCTGGTAGTTTACTTTTATGGGGTTTAGGGGTTGGCGCTGTTATCTCAGGTGATTTCTATGGTTGGAACTATGGTTTAGCCGCCGGAGGATTCTGGGGGTTTAGTATTGCCGCTGTCTTGATGGCAATTATGTATCTCTGTTTGGTCTACAGTAGTGCCGAACTCTCAACCGCCCTGCCCCATGCTGGCGGATTCTACTCGTTCACCCGTTATGCCCTCGGTCCGTTTTGGGGCTTTATTTGTGGGATTACGGTTACGATTGAATATGTCCTGGCTAATGCGGCGCTGGTGTTCAGTTTAAGCAATTACCTCAAGCCTTTATTTCCCAATCTGCCTAGCTTTTTTATCTGGGTGTTTGCCTACGCTGTTTTCTTAGCGATTAACATCCGAGGCTTTGAACTGAGTATAACCGTCTGTCTTTGGCTAACCATCATCGCGATGACAGTATTAGCCATCTTCTATGTGAGTATGCTGGTATCGGGTGAATTCAATTTTGACCTGCTGTTTAATATTCCGGCTGAACCGGGACAATCAGAAACCTGGTTACCGAATGGCTGGTTGGGGGTGTTTGGCGCGATTCCCTTTGCAATCTGGCTGTATCTGGCGATTGAACAATTACCGATGACGGCGGAGGAAACCGATAATGTGCCTCGGAATATGCCAGCGGGAATGATTTCTGGTATGGTTACCCTGATTATTCTGTCAATTTTCACCGTGGTGATTAATTCTGGTGTTGGCGGGGGCGCGGTGGCGATTGGGCAATCCGATGCTCCTCTGCAAGATGGGTTAGAGGCTTATTTTGGCGCCGGCGCAACCAGTACTATTGTCACGGCATTGGTACTGATTTGTGGCTTAATTGCCAGTCTTCACGGTAATATGTTTGCCTACGGACGGATTATTTTCTCCCTATCCCGTGCTGGGTATTTACCCCGTTGGTTATCGGTGACGAGTAAAAGTCATACCCCCCATCGGGCATTAATTGCTGGGGCGACGATTGGATTTGTCTGTGTGCTACTGGTGAGTACCGGGATTCAAGCTGTAGATGCTGTGATTTTGAATATGGCTGTGTTTGGGGCATTAATTTCCTATATTTTGGTCATGGTTAGCTACATGAAGCTGAAGGGGAATCCCTATTTACCAAAACCCTACGAAAGCCCATTGGGAACGGCGGGAGCATTTGTGGGCTTGGCTTTAGCGACATTTGCCCTGATTGCTTGTATTTCTATCCCTGATTACCGAGGCGGTGTTTGGGGGATTGGCGTAGCGCTGATTGTGGCAAGTGTTTACTTTTTAGTGTTCCGGAGTAATCGACTGGTGGCTCAAGCCCCGGAAGAAGCGAGGGCGTTGGGATTGACGGGGTATCAGGAGTGAAAATTGGGGTGTGGGGTGTGGGGTGTGGGGTGTGGGGTGTGGGGTGTGGGGTGTCGGGTGTCGGGTGTTGGGTGTAGTTTTTAGTTATTTTCAAGAGCGCGAATCAGAGCTAACAGGAGTTTTCCTACTGATTCGCAGCTCCTCAGAATCGGATTGATAGTTTGGGAAGAAGCTAGTTCGACTCGGATAGCTAGTAAGTAGTCGGACAAAAGAAAACGGTACTGTATTAACTTTTGTAAATCTCCCTCAAACCCTTACTGTTCCCTGTTCCCTGTTCCCTGTTCCCTAATCTCAACCGTTAACTTTAATTGTGTCCACCCACTTATTTGTTTGAGAAACATTATTGTTTATTTCATTTATTCTATTTTTGTTAAGTTAAAATACATTTTTGCTCCAAATGGATTGCTATACCCTCAACCTTTAAAGACTTCATCAAGACTAGATGCTCTTTTTTAAAGACTGGATAAAGTTCCCATCAGTTTGTTGATCAGATGAGAGGATTAGAATATTATACAAAAAGAGAAAATACAAGTCATACGACTGTATTACAGGCTACAAAAGCCGACAAACTCAACCGTGACAGATACTCTATCCCTCTGATATCGCTATGGCAGAAGAAATTGATGACGTCTTGAGACCATTGTCTAGGAAATTCAAGAGTTTATATGATTTATGCTCTAGTGATGGAGAAGGATTATGGGGGTGCATCTACAATTGTCAAGCCCAAATTATTCCGGTTGTAGCTCTCTAGCCAGAAACAATTGAGTGAGTTAATTTTTTGAGAGTTTTCTAATCCTATCTAATTTTGAGAGTAACGGGTAAAAACCAGCTACTATCATACCGAAAGCAATATTGATTGGGTTTCTGACTAGAGTTTTATCCCCCTTGAGTATCAAAAAGTCTCTATCGGACTCAATGTACTTTTGAGTGATAATTCTTAAATTTATTGCTCAACTAAATTGCTGAATCTAATTTGGTAAAAGGGAATAAGTAGGTGACACTAAAAAAATTGACCCCTGGATCAGCTAAAAAAATAGCGAATAGCTATAGTTTTAGTGGCAAATCACCGACTTAATCCTAAAAAATACCACTGTAAACCTGTTTCAAGGGGAAAATATGATGAATCGTTCCTTTCAATCATCATTAGAAATTGAACAATTCCACGGTGTTCCTGATACAAACAAAAAACGTGAATTACAGCAGCGACTTGAACAGTTAAATCAAACCCAAACCTACTATCCAGCCGATCACTGTATTCATCAGTTAATTGAACAAGCAGAGCGTCGCACACCGGACAAAATCGCGATACGGTTTGACGGGCAAACCCTAACCTATCGGGAGTTGAACCGCCGCGCTAACCAGGTTGCCCACTACTTACAAACCCTCCAAGTGGGACCCGATGTACTGGTGGGGATATGTTTAGAGCGATCGCTGGATATGGTAGTGGGTTTATTGGGGATTCTCAAAGCTGGAGGTGCTTATGTTCCCCTTGATCCCGCCTATCCCCAAGAACGATTAGCGTTGATGATTGAGGATTCCCAAGTCCCTGTCATTGTCACCGAACAAGACCAACTCACCCGATTACCCGACACCCAAGCTAAAGTCGTTTGCCTGGATAAAGATCAACAGACAATTGCTAAACATAGTCCAGAGAATTTAGACAGTGGCGTCACGCCCGACCATTTAGCCTACACTATCTATACCTCCGGCTCAACGGGTAAACCCAAAGGCGTCCAAGTGCTGCATCGTGGGGTGGTCAATTTCCTCACCTCAATGAGTGTCGCCCCTGGACTCACCCCCAATGACACCCTGCTGGCTGTTACCACCATCTGCTTCGACATTGCCGCATTGGAACTGTATTTACCCTTAATCGTTAGCGCTGATATTGTCTTAGTGACGCGAGATGTCGCCGCCGATGCGACTCAGTTAAGCCCGGTTTTGCAAGAATCCGGTGCTACCGTCATGCAAGCCACCCCCGCCACTTGGCGGATGTTATTAGCCGCAGGATGGCAGGGAAATCCCCAGCTTAAAATTCTTTGTGGGGGGGAACCCATGTCTCGCGAGTTGGCGCGTCAACTCCTAGAACGCAGTGCTTCCCTGTGGAATATGTACGGACCGACGGAAACCACAATCTGGTCAGCCGTGCATCAGGTAGAATCGGCGGACAAGCCGATTCCCATCGGTCGTCCCATTGCCAATACCCAAATTTATCTAGCTCATCCTGAGCCAAACTCATCAGACCCGATTAAATTTGTCCCCGTAGAAGAACCAGGAGAATTGCTGATTGGTGGCGTTGGTTTAGCACGAGGGTATTTTAATAGACCTAACCTCACCGATGAACGATTTATTCCCGATCCCTTTAGTCCAGAACCCGATGCCCGTCTCTATCGCACCGGAGACTTAGCCCGGTACTTACCCGATGGTACTCTGGAATGTTTAGGTCGCTTGGATCATCAGGTGAAAATTCGCGGCTTCCGGATTGAACTGGGTGAGATTGAATCCGCCCTTTACCAGCATCCGGGTATCCGAGACGCGGTGGTTGTCGCCCGTGATGACAGTTCTGGCGAAAAGCGCTTGGTTGCCTATTTGGTTAGCGACTTAGACGTTGAACATGTTCCCCTAGAAACAAAGTGTTGGGTGGCGTGTGAGGGGAATCCAGAAATTGAATTAACCACCAGCAATTTCTCGGTCAATAGTATTCGTTTACTCCATGCTCCCGCCTCCTGGCGAAACGGTCAATCCTTGACGCTGCGCTGCCAGTTTCCGGGCGTCCCCGATGAACTTGAACTGACTGGAACCATTGCCACAAAAGCCCTGGAATGGGTAGATGTTTCCCTAGACACCACCTCCAGCCAACAGCAAAGTTTACGTCAAAGTATCAAACACATCGCCCAAACCCAGGGATTGATGGTTCATGATTTGCGTCGCCAAGAACCCCGAATCCCACTGCACATTAATTGTCTGGCGGAATTGGAGTCCGGTGAAAAAATTGAGGTGATGACGCAAAATATCAGCCATGAGGGGATTTGCTTAAAGGCAACAACCGCTCACCTATGTCGCCTATGGCAAAGGGATCAACGCCTATTGCTACGATTACAATTACCCGGAGTCGAAACCCCGTTGTGGCTGCAAGGAAGCGTTGTTTGGCAGTTTGAAGATTATGTGGGCATTAAGTTTGATACGACAACCAGCCAGAAGGCAAAACTCCATCGCAGCTTAGGTAATCTGCGGACAGAACCCCGTATTCCCCTCCAGATCAAGGGTCGGGCTGAATTTGAGTCGGGTCAACAAGTGGAAGTGATCACGCAAAACTTCAGCCGCAATGGGATTAACTTAAAGGCACTCACCCCGACATTTTGGCAAAACAACCAACCCTTGCTGTTACGGGTACAACTGCCAGGGGTACAACATCCCTTGTGGCTGCAAGGCACTGTGGTTTGGCATATTCAGGAAAACGCTGGGGTGATTTTTGAGACCACACCCACTCAGCAGGAGCAAATCCATCAGAGTATTGAGTTTATGGTCAAAACTCAAGGATTATCGCTGGCGCAGTTGCGATCGTTCTTGAGTGATAAGCTACCGACTTATATGGTTCCCTCGACCTTTGTGTTAGTGGATAGCTTGCCCCTAACCCCTAACCGTAAAGTCGATCGCAAGGCGTTACCTGACCCGAACCAAGCGCAACAGGTGGCTCAGGATACCTTTGTCGCACCACGCACACCCATTGAACAGGCGTTAGCGCAAATCTGGGCAACTGTATTAGATGTTGAGCGTGTGGGTGTGTATGACAACTTCTTTGAACTAGGGGGACATTCGCTGCTGACGGCGCAACTATTATCGCAGGTGCGAGAACAATTCCAGGTAGAGTTACCGTTGTTTGCTCTGTTTGAAGCGCCGACTGTTGCGGAACTGGCTCAAAGGATTACCGCTAAGACTGACGCTGATTTGTCTCAACCGGAAGGGGATGGGACGACGGTGACGGGTACAATCGCGGTCACGGATTTAGTCAACGATGCGGTTTTGGATGAGACCATTTATCCAGAAAAGCCTTATCGTCAGCCGGACACGACACCGGAAAAGATTTTGATCACAGGGGCGTCAGGTTTTCTCGGCGCGTTTTTATTGCAGGAATTACTCCAGCATACAAATGCTACCGTCTATTGCTTAGTGCGTGCCAAAACTCTGGAGGCGGGTCAGCAAAAAATTGCCGCGAGTTTTAACCGCTATTTACTTTCATCAGATAAGTTGGAGTCGCGGGTTGTGCCTGTGTTGGGCGATTTAGCGCAACCTCGGTTGGGACTATCAGCGTCGCAGTACGAGGCGTTAACTCGCGAGATTGACTCAATCTATCATAATGGGGCGTTTGTCAACTTAATTTATCCCTACAGCGCCTTGCGAGCCGCGAATGTTCTGGGTACCCAGGAGATTCTCAAATTAGCCAGCAAAACCAAGGTTAAACCCGTTCACTTTGTCTCAACGCTGGATGTGTTTCAATCGCCGCGCTATGCTCAGATGTCGGTGATTTTAGAACAGGATGATTTGGAGTCAGGGGATGACCTATCTGACGGTTATGCTCAAAGTAAATGGGTGGGTGAGAAGTTAGTTAAACAGGCACACGCCCGGGGGATTCCGGCGTCGATTTACCGACCGGGTATGATTACGGGACATAGCCAAACCGGGGCGTCTCAACAGGGGGATCTAATTGACCGATTAATCAAAGGGTTGATTCAATTGGGGAGTGCGCCGGAGTTGGACTTAAATCTGAGTTTGACTCCTGTAGATTATGTGTCCCAAGCGATGATCCATCTGTCCCAGCAACCGGATTTATTCGGTCAAACCTTTCACTTAGTCAGTCCGGAGATGGTATCCTTACGGCAACTGGTGGACGAAATCCGGGCGATCGGTCATCCGATTGAATGGATGGACTATTCGACGTGGCAAGACAAGCTGGTTCAGGTGGCTAGTTCCCAACCTGATAATGCTTTGAGTCCGTTGGTGTTCCTGTTTACCCAGTGGGTGGGTGAAAACCAACGCCCCTATCTGGAAACAGCGGCTTTAGTTTCTCAGGCGTTTGACTCCCAGAATACGTTAGCAGGTTTAGCTGGAACGAATATTGTCTGTCCCTCAGTCAATAGTCAGGTGATTCGAGCTTATCTGGACTATAACCAGTTGGTTTGAACAATTGCTGGATAACGACCCGATCCCTGATTTATTGAATCAGTCGGGGATCTCATTGGAGGGCGACCCGACCCAATTGAGTGGATACAGTCGTTCATTGAGGCAAGCGGGTCGCCCCTACAGGGGAATCACAGGTGTTTCTTTCAAAGGGGTACGTTGCGATCGCGGGGAACTCTCCAGAAACACATTCACATCGGGACGATTACCAGATCCCCGACTTCTTCAAGAAGTCGGGGATCTCAGTGCCATCGCCCCCGAAAAACTTGACCCGCTTCAATTTGCACAAAACCAACGACCCTTATAATGGGTAAAAGAATGTAAAGAAGTAATAACGACAAGATTTAGGGACACTTACCTATTGTGTTTGTTCTCAGCGGCTACGAATATTTCTTAGGGTTCTTACTGGCAACCAGTTTAGTCCCCATCCTCGCACTAGCAGCCTCGAAGCTGCTGCGACCCAGCATCCGTGACCCCGAACGCCGGACGACTTATGAATCTGGCATGGAACCGATTGGGGGTGCTTGGATTCAGTTCAATATCCGGTACTACATGTTTGCCCTGGTCTTCGTGATTTTTGATGTGGAGACCGTCTTTCTCTATCCTTGGGCAGTTGCATTCAATCAGCTAGGACTACTGGCGTTTATCGAAGCACTCATCTTTATTGCAATTCTCGTCGTTGCCCTCGTTTACGCTTGGCGCAAAGGAGCTTTGGAATGGTCGTAAACTACCCCGTCCATGCTTAGGCATGGAAGAGGCTTTCCAAAAGCCTAGAGCTTTTTGTACTTTACCTAGGAGGCGCGGCTTTCTAACTGCCCATACTATGTATGGAAGAGGTATCCAGTCGCGAATATTTGGTTCACGACCCTGACTTACTTCGTTGAAGTCAGGGATTGTAAGGCAAATTACAATTTAAACCGTTGAATATCCGCATTGAGTCTCAGTATGGTACAGACTTCCGAATACTTCCCTCGTTCGGAGCATCTCTAAGACTTTTTGTCGAGTCGCTAGTAGAGACGTAGCATGCTACGTCTTTCCAGGACATCTTTACTGAGATGGCGGGAAGGGACTAAGAACTTAACTCGAAGGATTATATCCATGTTACGAGTGCCAGTTTTATCAAAATCAGGTAAACCCTTGATGCCAACCAAAGCTAGTCGAGCTAGACGTTGGTTGGAAGAAGGAAAAGCCAAAGTTGTACACAACGATCTTGAATGCTTCGCGGTGCAGTTGACCGTCTCTTCTAGAGAAGACTTGCAGCCCGTTGCTGTAGGATTAGATCCAGGAAAACTCTATTCGGGAATTGGAGTGCAATCGAGTCGTGCTACCTTGTGGATGGCACATTTGATTCTGCCGTTCAAAACGGTTAAAGACCGAATGGAAGCTCGGCGGATCATACGTAGAGCAAGACGAGGGCGACGAATTAATCGCAAAATTCCATACAATATTAGAAAATGGCTGGGATTAGCCAAAGACAAGAAAAACAAGGCTGATCAAACTCCAGCGACACACGCTGTTGATGGTGTTACCTTAGCCGCGTTTGAGTTCATTCGGTGGCGAGAGTGGCACTCCGGTTCCAACAAACATGGGAGCTGGAAGGGTGACGTTCAAATCACACCTGCACCCTTTGCGACGATTCGTAGACCACCTGTGGCCCGTAGGCAACTGCACTTGTGTGTTCCGTCAAAAGGTGGAAAGCGGCGCAAGTACGGCGGCACAATTACCCGCCACGGAATCAGGAAGGGTGATAAGGTAATTGCCGAAAAAGCCGGAAAAGTTTATACAGGTTGGTGTTCTGGAGACACCAAAACCAAACTGTCTGTTTCCGATTGTTACTGGAAACGAATTGGACAGTTTACTGCAAAAAAAGTTCAGTTGTTGCAGCGAAGCACAGGATTAATCGTTGTGCCTTCAACTGGACCGGTCAAACCTTACCGCATCGAACGGTTCGGTTTGACCTGGAGTTCCTCTCCAAGTTGCTTCGCTGAACTTGGAGTCTCACGAGGTTTACGATGAATACAGATACAACAAACGCTGCAACCCAACAGCAGCAACCAAAAGAGAAAATTCTTAATCCCATCAGTCGTCCTCAGGTCACGCAAGACCTCTCAGAAAACGTCATTTTGACGACAGTAGACGATCTCTATAACTGGGCTAGGCTGTCCAGCCTGTGGCCCATGATGTATGGCACCGCCTGCTGTTTCATTGAATTTGCGGCGATGATTGGCTCTCGGTTTGACTTTGACCGATTTGGATTAGTGCCGCGTTCGAGTCCCCGACAAGCGGATTTGATTATTACCGCTGGTACAATCACGATGAAAATGGCACCAGCGCTGGTACGGCTGTATGAGCAAATGCCGGAACCCAAATATGCGATGGCAATGGGGGCTTGTACAATTACCGGGGGGATGTTCAGCGTCGATTCACCAACCGCCGTGCGGGGTGTGGATAAGTTGATTCCTGTGGATGTTTATATCCCTGGCTGTCCACCCCGTCCCGAAGCGATTATGGATGCGATCGTTAAACTTCGCAAGAAGGTGGCAAATGAGTCTATCCAGGAACGGGCAACTCTGAGTCCAACCCACCGCTATTACAGCACCACTCATAGCATGAAGGTTGTACCCGATATTCTCACGGGTCAATACTTGCGGTCTGAAAATCGCCACACTCCACCGAAGGAGTTAACCGAAGCGATGGGAATGCCTGTACCCCCGGCACTGAAGTCGTCTCAACAGCAGGAGGTCAATCGTGGCTGAAGAAGAGTCCAAAGAACAGACCCAAGAGAATACTGAAGAATCCCCACTCGCTGAGACAGGAGAAGTCCACGGCTGGCTGAAGGAAAACGGCTTTGAAACCGAGTTAATGGAACCGGATCACTTGGGAATTGAGGTGATTAAGGTACAACCCGAGGTCTTGATTCCCGTTGCCACGGCTTTGTATGCTTATGGGTTTAACTACCTGCAATGTCAAGGGGGTTATGATGTCGGTCCTGGCGAAGAGTTGGTCAGCTTCTACCATTTAATTAAGATCAGCGATGATGTTGATCAACCTGAGGAAGTTCGGGTGAAGGTATTTCTCCCCCGCGACAATCCCAGCGTGCCATCTGTCTATTGGATTTGGAAGAGTGCTGACTGGCAAGAGCGGGAAACTTACGATATGTTCGGCATTGTCTATGAAGGACACCCCAACCTGAAGCGGATTTTGATGCCGGAAGATTGGGTGGGTTGGCCCCTGCGGAAGGATTATATCTCGCCTGATTTCTATGAATTGCAGGATGCTTATTAATTTGAGCAACTATCCCCGCTCTTAACCCAAAAAACAAAGTAGTGCGAGTATTTTGCTCGCCTACTTTTTTAGGTCTAGTTTGAAAACCAAAAATTGATTAAGGATTACTGCTCGATTCCGGAAATGTTCGCTTAAATTCGTCAATTAGCTCGTCTAGTTCTTCTAGGGCTTGATCGACATCGATTCTCAGAGTACCTAAATTTGGTTGCTCCAAAAGTTTGACAAGAAACTCTCGCTTACTCTCAATTACGGTTAATCGCTCTCGCATGGTTTGGGAGTCCATAGTTTCTATCCTTTATGATCACTTTTAATTTGCCGACCCAAACGGCTATCGGTTAAGACGTTCCCTCAGCCTAGGTATATCAACGATCTTGGCAAAGGCACACAGAGACGAGACGGATTTCCAGAGGAGTCCATCGGTCATAATTATCGTAGCATATTGTTGGTTTATCCTGACCTTAAAAACGACAGAAGAATTCCGTCGTTTCACTCCATGATTCCCATGAATCAACGAGCATCCTAGTGCAGCGCGGCTTCAAATACTAACCAGTTAACAAGCTCCTTAAAAGCAGCAACATTATGTTCCTTATAGCCTTCTGCCATCTGCCTTCGGACTTCTGCCTTTTTGTACTAGCTGAGAAAAGGAGGACGTTTAGATTTCGTGGGTTTGTTTTTAATCACTTCGGTAATAAAGCGCTTTAATGCCTTTTCGCGATTTTTCATAAACGCTGACCAAAAGCCGGGATAGAATTCATCCATGGTTTTTGCTAATGCCCAAACATCAACAGCCAGAATGTTATTCAGGGTTTCATCTTCGCGCTTTAAGGAATCAAGCTGATCGCGAAAACGGTGTTTTTTTGAGGATATTTGTTGCTTTTTTTCTTGAATCATTGTAAAAAAGGTTGCAATATAGACAACAACAGACTAAACAAAACTGGGCTGATAAAAACTGTTTATATACCATGCTACAGAGAAGGCTGGACTTCTGCCGACACCTGCCGACAGGGCGATCGCACTACCAGAGAGCGAATTTGCCCAGTATAACCAAGACAGTACCAATCTTGACGCTATGCACCCCTAGCGGAACTCAAGCCACCTCTACAGCACGGAGTTTGTGCATCCTATCATTTCCCATACCACCCATTGGCAACGATAATAAAGCTAAAGTGATTGGTGTCTAGATAATTTAATCAAGATGTTACGCAAAATTTCCTTGGGAACGGTTGGACTGTGGGTGGGGGGAGTACTCACTATCATCGGCTTTGTGGCTTATGCCACCGAGAACGCGACCTTAAATTTGGTAGGATTTTTCTACGGCATCCCCGTCTTACTGGGTGGTTTTGCCCTAAAAGCCGCTGAACTTAAGCCTGTACCCTTAAGTCAACCCACACCACCAGACGTGTTACAGCAGCGACAGCAGACGGCGACTCCGATTCAAAACCAAATTCGCCGAGATGTAATGCGTTATCGTTACGGTCAAGACGCTCACCTGGATAGCTCTCTGGAAAGTTTGGGTCTCTCACCTAGCGATGAGGAACGTCCTGTCCTCAATAGTTTACGAGAAACTGTAGTGGATGGTGCTTACACCTTAGTACTGGAATTTTACTCACCGCTGAT
This sequence comes from Coleofasciculus sp. C1-SOL-03, assembly GCF_040220555.1. Lineage (NCBI taxonomy): Bacteria > Bacillati > Cyanobacteriota > Cyanophyceae > Coleofasciculales > Coleofasciculaceae > Coleofasciculus > Coleofasciculus sp. C1-SOL-03. The sequence goes on along the minus strand of NZ_JAVJUO010000058.1, from coordinate 87,746 downwards.
TCCCTTTGAAACCTGGGAGCAAAAGCGGGAAAAAATAGAAAAATTCTTTGGTCCGAATATCCGAGTTGAATTGAGCCAACCTGAAGAAGACCAAGTTGATGTGGCGTTGATTGCTGCACCTTAAGTTTGGTAGGTTCCTGGGAACAGTTAGCTTTTCTGCTTCTCCTGCTTGCGGGAGCAATGAATACTCTCGCAAGCCTACCGCCACAGATAGTCAACAAGACCCGGAAAAAACGGCTAGATTTCATCCTAAAGATAGGGTATGTCTCACGCACAAGCCGTCTAAGCTGAAGTGTAGCAAGCATACGAATTGAGGAAAAAATTATGCCAGGTGGTAATGCCAACTCTAAAGCTCACTCCGTTAAACCCAATCAAAACGCTAACGATAGTCTCGATCTGGAAGTCGGGGATCTTGCTTGAGGCTGTACCTCATCAACCTGAAATTTGCTGTAACATCCTCCAACAAATGCCAGACCAAGACTATGGAAGCATGGCAGATGTAGAAAAAGGCTTTGGTGAGATCAAATAATTACTGAAATTCTTGGCATAAAAAAACACCCAGGGAAGCATGTCACCTTTGTAGTGGGGTGGCACACCTAATTGGGTGGATTAGTATTACGCCCGGAAAACTTATAAATTAGGGGCTAAAGCCCCTACTACGAACCCAACCTATCCCACAATTTTAGCTGTGTCAGTCCAGTAGTGGCGTAGCACATCTAATTTGATAGATTAATCCTACGCCTGGAAACTGTAGGGGCGCAAAGCTTTGCGCCCAATTCAATGATCAAATCTATCTTGCTAGTTGGAGGTTCCCCAAATAAGAGCGATCGAAAAGCGTGCGTGTAGCGCGTAAGCAAGTTGGGGTACTTCACACCGAACTCCAGACGTTTAAGGTCAGGAGTTCTTTTTTGGTTACGGCTTTTCTAGCCGCACGACATACCATTGCAAATACTCTCCTGGTTCCATATCCAAGTCACAGGAGGTTTCCATTAAATACTTGGCTTGCTCCTCCACGGAGGAAAACTGCTGTAAATCACGGGGTAAATTATCCTGCCGTGTTGCTAAAATAGCTTTGAGTTTTTCCAGTAATTCCTCAGGTGTGAGAAATTGCTCAGGTTGGTTCGTTTCCAGAACAACATAAGCATCCTCTTGGTACATGATTGAATCAGGCATGGTTTATTCCGGGTTGAGTTCAACAGTGATGAGTCCTCCTCGTTCCTCGGTAGAACCTGGAAGGTCCCGAACACAAGGTTGGAGTCATTCCTTGCATTTAGTATAGAAAAATGACCACTGATCCATGACCAACATCAATATGTTTCTCTCCTTAGAATACGAAAGAGCCTTAGAATCCCTTGGCTATGACTATTTTGATGAAGTCGCCGCCGCCGAATTTCCCTGTCATCACCTGCGGTTCCGCAATGACCAACTACTGCCAATTTTAGGGTTAGATCCACAAACGGTGACAGATGCCGATTTTATCCAGGCGTTTGGTAAATTTGTCGGCATCCGACCCTTTTTAGCCTTACGCTATCACGGGTATCAGTTTGGCGAATATAATTCCAGATTAGGTGATGGTCGCGGATTTCTCTATGGTCAGGTGCGGGGAACCGATGGGGAACTCTATGATTTTGGCACAAAAGGCTCAGGAACAACTCCCTATTCTAGAGGTGCAGATGGTCGATTGACCCTCAAAGGTGGAGTACGGGAAGTCCTGGCGGCGGAAGCGTTGCAGGGTTTAGGTGTGCGGACCTCTCGCTGTTTGAGTTTGATTGAAACCGGGGAACGGTTGTGGCGAGGGGATGAACCGTCACCGACTCGTTCATCGGTGATGGTACGGATGAGTCGGTCTCATATCCGGTTTGGTACGTTTGAACGGTTGCGCTATTTTAAGCGTCGGGATTTAATCAAAGCGCTGCTGGATCATGTGATTGATTATTATTATCCCCATCTATGGCAACAGCAGGATAGAGTTGAGCAATATTGCCAATTTTATGCCGAGTTAGTGAAACGAGTGGCAGAGTTAGTGGCACAATGGATGGCAGCCGGGTTTTGTCATGCTGTTTTAAATACCGATAATATGTCGATTACGGGGGAAAGTTTTGATTATGGTCCTTATGCGTTTATCCCCACCTATAATCCTGTGTTTACAGCAGCGTATTTCGACTATTACGGACGCTATTGCTATGGCAATCAACCGAGTATTTGTCGGTTGAATTTGGAAATGTTACAGCAACCGTTAGGCATGGTGATTCCGGTAGCTGATATGGAAGCGGGGTTAGCGGCTTATAACCAACACTATCATCAGACCTATCGACAGTTGATGTTGAATAAGCTGGGATTTGAGCAAGTAGATGAAGCGCAGGGGGATAGCTTATTCAAGGGAACGATTGAGTTATTACAAGAAACCCAAGTAGGATATCATGCCTTCTTCACCGAATTAACCCAGCAGTTTCATCCCACTTGGCGTGATGATGCCTCACAAATTTTTGCTCAGGCGTCGTTTTGCCAGTCGGCTGAACAGCAAGTGTTGTTAGCTAGGTGGCGAGAATTATACCATCATCTCTTGCAAGATTTGTCAAGGGATGAGTTGGAGAAAATGGCTGAATGGTTACAGGAGAAGAATCCGAAAACTGCATTACTACGACCTGTTATTGAAGAGGTTTGGACAGCTATTGATCGCGAGGATAATTGGCAACCCTTTGATGAGTTGGTGAAACGCTTACAAGGAAAAAAATAATGGTATCACTGACGGAACAGCGGGGAACTCCACACTGGAGGCTACATCTCAAAAGGGTTGATAACGTAGGGAAAAATAGAGTCCATTGTCTTGCAGCGAGTTCCCTTCTTCATCAACGTCAATTAACGGGATGCCATAGTCGAGGCGTAATAATAAATCTGGCGTAATTAACCAATTTAACCCCAGTCCCAAGCCAGCAATCGTGGCGGGTTCAAAGGTAATGCCTTGGTTATTCCAAACGGTGCCAATTTCAAAAAATGGGGATAATTGGAGTATATTAGGATTTGAGGTCACAGGCAGACGAACCTCTACGGCACCCATAATCCCATTATCGCCCACCCGTTGATTGTGGGAATACCCTCTGACGGTATCCACACCGCCGATGGTGAAGCGTTCTAGGGGAAGTAAGGCATCGGGGGTGAGTTGGGTATTAATTCGGGCGACGAGTAAGGCGCGGGGGGATAATTGTTCAACCCACTGAAATTGTCCAATCCAGGTAAAAAATCGCCCATCAATGCCGATATCATTAATCGTGGCATCAAAGGCATCAATGCCAAAACTAAATTGCGATCGCGCGGCTAAGACTCGTCCAGGGCTACGATTGACCCAATCTTGATAAAATCGAATTACGCTTACTTTCGATTCCCCATTGTCGGGACCTTCGGAGAAGGAAAAGGGAATATCATCCAGGATATAGGTTTGGCTGCGACGCAAGTCGAAGGCTACACCAATCCCTAATTCTCGTTCTGGGGTGTAAATCAGGGGTTGGCGGAAATTGGCGGAAAGGTTGCGGCTTTCGCCTCTAATCTCTATGTCCTCGAAGGGTTCTTCAATAATCTGGCTGTCGGTATTGCTGTAGCTTAGGGTTAAAGTGCCGTCGCGGGCATTGAGGGGAATGGTATAGTTGAGGTTGTAGAAATTGACTCCTGAGGTGATGCCGTAGGTGGCACTGATGCGATCGCCAAATCCCAAGAGGTTATCATGACTGGCGTTAATACTGTTCTGCACAGAACCTACGCTGGGAGATTGGGTATTGGCGGTGGCGATACCTGCGCCAAAGGCGGGGGCTTCTTGGAGTTGGATTTGTAGGATATTACGCCCTGGGGTACTCCCGGCGGTTAATTCTGCGTTGACTTGTTGGAATAGGGGATTGAGTTGCAAGAGTTGTAGCGTGGTTTCTAGGCGTTTTTGGTTTAAGGGGGGACGGGTGGCGAGTTCCAGGCGACGGCGGACATAGCCTTCTCGGAGGCGGTTTAATCCAGTAATTTCAATCTGTTCAAGTTCCCCTTCGACGATTTGGATTTGGACGTCACCCTGGCTAAGTTCTTGATTATTGACCAGGAAGGCGCCAGAGGTGACGTAGCCGTTTTCAATGTAGAGTTGAGTGATACTTGAGCGGAGGTTGAGTAAGTCCTCGAAGCTGGCTTCTTGGTTTTGATAGGGTTCGATTAAGGCGGTAATTTCTGGGTGTAAAACGGTATTGCCGAGGACTTCTATGGTTTTGATCAAGATGCGATCGCGATCGCTTTCTGGGGAGGTAATGTCTGGTGGGGGTTGGGAAGGTGGGGTTTGCAGTTGCGGTTGGGGAGGGGGTGTCGGGGGTTCTGAGGGGAAGGGTGAGGCGGGGGGTTGCGGAATCGTTTGTTCGATGGTTTCGGGTGTTTCTGGGGGAAGGGTGACGCCCGGTGGCGGTAGGGACTGGGCTTGGGTATTCTGGGTTAGGCAGGTTGAGAGGGTAAGGCTAGAGATTGGTATAAGTATCCATCTTACTGTTGAATTGACCGTCATAAAAGCCTCCTAGTAAAAGGCATCCGCTTTTGTATTCTTGTTTTCCCGTGGAATCGGGCAAAACGGCAACGGCGCGATCGCACTGAACGATATAAATATAATCCGTGGGCAACGGATAAACTCACTTCAGTTTCGGGTTTACGATTCATCCGTTACATCCGTTCAAAAATCCGTTGCCTGTCTGAAGCGCTAAAGCGCTGACTACAAACTTTAATAGTGTGCCATGCGATCGCAGTATATATTATCGCCCATGCTCACACCTAACATCTGGGTAAAGCGCTCATAGAAACCGACGCGATCGCGAACTTTGTCGTTCGTTGGTATGCTACATTCAAGACCACCATTGATGATGTTAATGGTCATCCCGAAACCAGGTACACGCCCCTGGCTGATATCGCTGGGGTTGGGTGTCCAACCGCCAGTCATGACGGCGTGACAAGAGGGTTTGGGTGGCTGGGGCGTCATCCAGAACCACAGGGCGGTTTGAAACGCGATCGCACCATCGGTTTTGACTAAATCAGGGTTAGCCAACAAATTTATCCCTAAGGCTTCGCCCACTTGACCATAGTTATAGTTCCATGACAATTGCATTGGACCACGCCCGTGATAGGTTTTACCGGGTACGCAGGGATAGCGGGTATTGCTGGGATCGCAGTATTGGGTACAGCCTCCCTGTTCACACCCCACCTCTTCGATGAAATGTAGACCCCAGGCGTAACGTCCTCCGGGTGCTGTATCCCAGCCTCCTGTTGTTTCGTGGGCAATGTTAGCTAGGAACGCCGCCGCCTCGCGTTTCCGTTGCTCATCGGAACCCCGGTTGCAAAACTCTGGGTACTTCTGAGTGACGGCGACTAGGTTATCGTAGCTATACAAATCGTTCCGGTTGGGGAACATGGCGTCGTAGGTTTGGCGTGATACGATACTGGCAAAACCGCCACCCGACGGTGGAGGAGGGGGAACAGTACCGGGTTTAATCTTGACAAACGCCTCCCATCCGCTAATTGAATTGCGATTAGCCACGAGTTCACGTCCGCCACCATCTTCAGCACAAACATACTGACCATTATGGGCTTGCAGGGCGATTTGATTCCCCCCCAATTCATGGAGGGTGAAGGTTTCCCAGGCGTCAATGCTACTGCGATTAGCGACAAGTTCACGTCCGCCGCCATCTTCTGCACAAACATACTGACCATTGGGGGCTTGCAATGCTACTTGATTTCCCCCCAATTGATGCAGAGTAAAGGTTTCCCCATCGCCAACCGTAGTCCGATTAGCAACAATGGTGCGTGCGCCATTATTTTCCACACCCACATACTGACCATTGTAGGTTTGTAGGGCTATTTTTTGACCCGTTGACCCATTATTGTTGCCATTATCTGACCCACTTCCTAGTAAAGCGGTGACTGATTTGACGCCTAAGTTAATTGCTTCGGCATTGGTATCAACATAAATGTCAATTTTGTTGCCTTTAATCGCTGTACCGATATCCAACGCCTTGGCGGAAACCTGTTGACCATCCCACAGGATTAAGGTAAATACTGTTTTGAGTGGAATCACATTCGGGTCTACGGCGCATTGGAGAAACCCTTGACCTGCCAGTGCTTCGCTTAAGGTTTTGCCAAATTCACCTGTGGCTGGAGGTTGTACGGTTCCGTCGGGATGGGTTGATTGTTCTCGACTGTAGAAGGTTGCTTCTAGATGCAATTGACCGGACGGGGGTGTTGGAGGTGACGGGGGTTGAGGAACAGATCCATTGGGAAGGCAGATTTCTTGACCCGCCTGCAAATTACTCGCCTCGGCTTCTGTATAGGGGATGCCATCGGTTTTCATGATTTCACGCCAACGATCCCCATTACCGAGTTCTCGTTGGGCAATTAGATAAAGTGTGTCTCCGGGTTTGATGGTGTATGCACTTCCGCTTGTACAAAACATAAATGAACTCCATTGTGTAAGGTTCTGCCTAGAAAAGTGGTGATATTTTTGAGCTAACGATTTGGTTTTCTAGGTTTCTTTTGAGCTTCAGAATTGCTCTTAATTAACACGATAATTCAGTGAACTCAGGAAATGATGAATGGTTTGTGCCAAAGTGATGGTCAGAATTGGACAAGGTAATCACCTAAAGATGCAACTCGATTGGCTGAAAACTGCAAAACTTAAGGTTGAGATTAGGCAACAGGCAACAGGCAACAGTAAGAGGAGGCGATTGAAATCGCTGCTATACAAACAAAGTCCGCCTGCGCGGACTGGGTTATAACGGGGCAAGCTAACCCGGATTTGGTATGACAAGAGATAGTTCAAGGCTTGCATAGGCACTAATCCTGAATAAACATAGACCTGTAAACAAGTTGCCTTGTAGTTTTCGGCAAGGGGACTGACAGAATTGTGCCATTCCTTGGTCTTTTTCTGGCATTTAAATTGGCAGAAAAGGGGTATGTATTACGTCTGGTTTTTATTTAGAGTTGAAATCAAAGAGCAGTTTTGACCGCTCAAACACCAGTCTTCAGCTTGATTCCCAAACCGATCAAATAGTTAAAGGGTTTGGCTCAACTGAGATTTAGATTGAAATCCACTCGGTTCTAAAACCAATAGTTGAGGATAAAGATAATGGCAGTTCAGAATTTCTTCACCCCAGATCTGAGTAGTCTCGTAGCCGGACAGGATTACGCCTCTGGTGAGTTAATTGTTAAATTTAAACCGGAGACTGAACCTACCGAAATTGAAGCCTTGCAAGCGAGTCTGGGTGCGTCAGTCATCGACAGCACGAAAACATTAGGCAGTCAGCTTTGGCAAATCACTGGAGTCAGCATCCAAGAAGCGATAGATCTGCTGAGTTCTAATTCACAAATTGACTATGTAGAACCTAACTATACAATCTCTCTCAATAGCACGATCCCCAATGACTCCGACTTCGATGAACTTTGGGGACTGAATAATACGGGTCAAACAGGGGGCACGCCTGACGCCGATATTGATGCTCCCGAAGCCTGGGATATTTCGACAGGCAATAATATCGTGGTTGGGGTGATTGATTCGGGGGTAGATTATACCCACCCCGACTTGAATGACAATATGTGGACGAACCCAGAAGAAACTCCCGGAGATGGCATTGATAATGATGGCAATGGCTATGTCGATGATTATTATGGTTGGGATTTTTTCAATAATGATAATAACCCCTATGATGATAACGGTCACGGCACTCATGTAGCGGGAACAATTGCGGCTGAAGCCAATAATAGTATCGGGGTGAGTGGTGTTAGTTGGTCGTCCCAAATCATGGCACTTAAGATATTTGATGCTAATGGTGGTGGAAGTAATCTCCAAGCTTTAGCATTCAATGCAAGTAAGGCGATAGAATACGCCACAACGATGGGCGCTCACCTGACTAACAATAGCTGGGGCTTTGGGGATTTTAATTCCCAGACGCTTCGTAATGCGATCGCGGCGGCTGGACAAGCCGGAAAGTTATTTGTTGCGGCGGCTGGTAATGATGGTAAGAATAACGATGTGATCACCGATTATCCATCCAACTATAACTTGGATAATATTATCAGTGTGGCAGCGACAGACCATAATGATCAATTAGCGAATTTTTCTAACTACGGAGCCACCTCTGTGGATTTAGCTGCACCAGGGGTAGGGATTCTCAGTACTGTTCCTGGGGGTGGATACGGCACAAAGAATGGGACTTCTATGGCAGCTCCCCATGTCTCAGGTGTTGCTAGTCTGATTTTGGCTCAAAACCCCAATTTGACGGCTTTAGAGGTCAAGGAACAAATCCTACAATCCGTTGATCCGATTCAAGACTTACAAGGAAAAACGGTAACGGGTGGGCGGCTCAATGCTCACAAGGCGCTGACTAACGGGACGACTCCTCCAGTAACTCCTCCAGTAACTCCTCCATCACCTCCCCCAGTAACTCCCCCAGCAACCAATTTTACCGGGGATGACTTTGACCCTAATATTGACAACAGTCAGTGGTCAAACATCAGTAGTGGAGTCGCCGCTAACAACTTTGGCGGAAGTGGTAATTCCTTATTTTTCAGTGATGGTTCTACTCGCAGTGCTACCACTACAGGTGCAAATCTTTCTCAGAGTAGTTTTAACTTTCTCCGCTTTGACCTGATTTTTGGTGATGGCTTCAATGGTGGCGAAAATGCTGATCCTGGGGAAGATGTGGTGCTGGAGTATTCTATCGATGGTGGTACGAATTGGACACACCTGAGAACCTATGACACTGAATTCTACACGGATTGGACAACTATTACTGAAGTGATTCCTCTGTTTGCTCAAACCAATAACACCAGCTTCCGGTGGCGACAATTAGAGAATAATGGTGTAGGCTACGATGAATGGGCATTGGATAATGTGGAAATTACCCAAAATTTCTTTGATTTTGGTATCTTTGCTCAAGGTGATACGGGAAGTTTCAGTCGTTCTAGTCTCCCAGAAACTCTAGAGGGCGAAATCGAGGTCGGTTTTGATCGGATTGATGATTTAATTTTCGCCGATGCTGGTAATAATACAGTGGCTGGCGGTTTGGCAAATGATTTGATTTATGGCAAAGAGGGGGACGATATTCTCCGGGGTGACTTGAATCAGCGTTCCTCTGGCGGTGCGATCGGCGGTGATGACATTATTTATGGTGGCACAGGGAATGACCGGATTGGCGGTAAGGGGGGTAATGATAAACTCTATGGCGAAGAGGGGGATGACCAAATTTGGGGTGATGATGGTGATGATCTGTTATGGGGAGGTCTTGGTAATGATCAGCTCACCGGTGGTAAGGGTAACGATACTTTTGTCTTAGGGTTGGGTGAAGGCGTTGATACGATCCAAGATTTTCAGGGAGTTGAGGATGTTATCGGTTTGGCAGATAATCTGACATTTGAGCAGTTGTCTATTACTCAAACTGGGAAGAATACTCAGATTGATTTTAACGATGATACGCTGGCGATTTTGACTGGAGTGAATGCCAGTACGCTGACCGCTGATGTTTTTACTGTGGTCTAGTGTCTTAGAGTGGCGGATGCAAGGTTAGTATAGCGGTGATTTCAATTGCCTCGTCTACTTGCATTCCCATTCGTTTAAAGACCACTGCATCAGAGTGCGATCGCGCCCACTTCATTCGCTCAAATCCGGTGGCTCTTGCCTCAATTCTCTGGCTTAACGTAATCGCGAAAGTCCTCACCCTCAACAAAGTAGGGTGCGTTAGCGTAGCGTAACGCACCTTTGTGAAAGCTTGCGTAACTGAGGGGTCAGACCCCTCCCCAAACCCCTCCCCGACGCGGGGAGGGGCTTTGATGCTCCCCCTTCCGTGCAACAAAAGCGCAGCAACATCTTCGCCAGCAGTATCCCATAAGTGGGGTCGCGGCGTCAGTTCTATTAAAACGACATGACATCCTGTCTGTGTGATGGGAACAAATTTGATATTACGGGTGGATAGTTTAATCCCGATTCCCTTTTGAGCCGGAAGTACATTCATAAAACGGCTTTTTTGTCAAATTTGCCTCGAAATGAGTCCATCCAATTGGGTAATGAAACCTAATTGTAGTATTCCTTTTTTTCCGGCGTTAGGGAGAACAAAATAACGCAGTACCAAGGCGTTTTAGGAATAATTGGTTAAAAATGGTTATAAAAATAACCCAATACAGTATAACAGTAACGTTATACTACATCCTCAAACCCTTGTCAAATCAGGATTTACCTGGGGCATTTTCTGCCCGCCCGAACTCCGCTTATCTTTAGACTATTAAAACCTAAACGTCAAACTTAAAAGTTTTCTTTATATATAGTAGGCATCATTGTTCCAGACGTTGCATGCAACGTCTCTACATAAATGATGGTGCGATTGGTTTGTAGTAGGGGCTTTAGCCTTAGCTTGTAGTAGGGGCTTTAGCCTTCTCAGCTTGTAGTGGGGAACCTTAGCCCTAGATTCCGCCCTAGCAACACGGGTCAACCCAAAATGGTGGCGTGACCCAGCTAAAATGGTGGAATAGATTTTACCGTTAAACTCGGCACCATCCTTTACGCCCCGACAATTCTGATTTGACGGTTTGATGGGCGCATGGGGCGTGTTGGGCGGGGCGTGTCGGGCGCACGCCGTGCGCCCCTACGGTTTCTATCCCGTTATAACCCAGTCCGCGCAGGCGGACTTTGTTTGTGTAGCAGCGATTTCAATCGCCCCCTCATGCTACCCTTTTACCGTTACTCCCCACATTCGCGACTCATGATCACTTTCCCATTCGGTAATCGATATATCCCCGTGGGTTCAATAATCGGATCACCCATTTTCCAAGGGCGACGAGTTGAGGACGAAGATTCTTCCCCAGCTTCCAGACGTTCCACCGGAACGTCTCTACTAGGTTCCTCTTCTCCAGAAGCAGGAATTGACCGCACGGTTCCGGTCTGATAGGGTGTATCGTAAAGATCCCCAGGGCGAAACGGGATACCCCCCGTACCCGTAATAAAGAAGCTACCCCGTTGGGGTTGATGGCGACGGGCGATGCAACTTTCGGCAATCAGTTCGTCGGTGTCGATTCCATCGCCTGATAACAGGATAAAGCTGTTTTCAATAAAGCTGGTGTCGGGGATGGTAATTGTGCCGACTACCGCACCGTCGGCATTGATATCCACGCGATCGTTAATATCAAGGGTAACTGGGTCAGTGCCTCTGGGCGCCGGTTTGAAGTTTTCACCGAAGAAGGCGACGGTGTTCAAGCTGATATCCCCACCTCTGCCATCACGGGCATAAGCTAGGATATCGCTATCGTCAAATGCCAGGATGGTGTTGGCGGTGAGGGTAATATTACCGCCACCCCCTGCACCCAAGGCAACGCGGCTGGTGATGTCGCTATCTTCAAATAGGCGGATGTCAGAAGCGGTGATGGTAATCGCCCCCCCAGCCGACTGTTCGGTGGAGGTGGCAATGGTGCCATTGGTGGCACTGAGGTGTTCGGTGTTAATTTGGATATCCCCCGCTTTGGCTGCACCTGTAGATTGGGCGATGATTCGTCCCTGATTGGTCAGTTGTACCCTGTCGGTGGCGTTGATGGTGAGATTCCCGCCAATTCCGTCGGGGCTGGGGGAGGAGGTGGCGGCGGAGACGGTGGCGTCGTTGGTAACGGTTAGGGTTTGGGTGTTAATTAAAAGGTTGCCGGCGGTGCCATTGCCGAAGGTGGCTACAGAGAGTAAACCGTTATCGGTGACGAGGAGAGAAGGGGTATTTAGGGTGAGGTTCCCCCCATTCCCCGTGGCGCGGGCCCTGACTAAGGCGTTTATACTACTGGGATTCCCTTCGGTGTCAGTGCCTATCACTTCAATCTTGTCAGTGGCGGTGACGGTTACATCTCCAGCATCGCCCATGCCAGCCGTCCTGGTGGATAACTGGGCACCGTCAAGGATGCGTAAGCCTTGGATAGAGATCCTCACTTCTCCCCCAGTTCCAGTGGCGTCAGGTTCGACACGGGCAAACAAACCACTGGGATTGCCATTGATGGGGTTATCGCCATTTAACTCAATTTGGCTAGCATTGACATTTAACTGACCCCCATCCCCTTCGCCGAAAGTTGACACCGATATCTGACTCCCCTGGCTGACCAATAGTTCTCCTGTGTTCAGGGTCAAATTCCCGGCATTACCTGTGGCACCCGGTTCAACTTGCGCGGCGATACCACTGGCATTTCCTTCGGCGTCAGTGCCTATGACTTCAATTTTGTCCGTGGCAGTTACAGTTAAGTTCCCAGAATTCCCTTCACCAAAAGTCGAGGCGGATAAGGAAGCACCGTCCTTGATGCGTAAGCCTTGGGTAGAGATGGTCACATTTCCCCCAATTCCTGTGGCATTAGGATTGACATTGGCAAACAAACCACTGGGAAACCTGTTATCGATGGGGTTTCTACCATTTAACTCAATTTGGCTAGCATTGATCTTTAACTCACCCCCATTCCCTTCTCCAAAGGTTCCCACCGATATCTGACTCCCCTGGCTGACCAATAGTTCTCCTGTCTCCAGGGTCAAATTCCCGGCATTGCCTGTGGCGCCTAAGTCAACTTGCGCGGCGATACCACTGGCATTTCCTTCGGGGCTACCTATGACTTCAATTTTGTCCGTGGCTGTTACTGTTAAGTTCCCAGAATTCCCTTCACCAAAAGTCGAGGCGGATAATTCGGCACCGTCCTTGATGCGTAGGTCTTGGGTAGAGATGGTCACATTTCCCCCATCTCCTGTGGCATCAGGTTGGACAGAGGCAAACAAACCACTGGCATTGCCATTGATGGGGTTTCTACCATTTAACTCAATCTCGGTAGCATTGACCTTTAACTCACCCCCATTCCCTTCTCCCAAGGTTCCCACCGATATCTGACCCCCCTGGCTGACCAATAGTTCTCCTGTCTCCAGGGTCAAATTCCCGGCATTGCCTGTAGCACCGGGATTAACTTGCGCGGCGATACCACTGGAATTCCCTTCGGGGCTGCCTATCACTTCAATCTTGTCTTTTGCTGTTACAGTTAAGTTCCCAGAATTCCCTTCACCAAATGTAGAGGCGGATAAATCGGCACCGTCAACGATGCGTAAGCCTTCAGTAGAGATGGTCACATTTCCCCCAATTCCTGTGGCATCACGTCCGACACGGGCAAACAAACCACTGGGAGTTCCATCAATGGGGTTATCGCCATTTAACTCAATTTGGCTAGCATTGACATTTAACTCACCCCCATCCCCTTCTCCGAAGGTTGACACCCGTATCTGACCCCCCTGGCTGACCAAAAGTTCTCCTGTGTTCAGAGTCAAATTCCCGGCATTGCCTGTGGCACCTCGGTTAACTTGCGCCCGGATAAAACTGGCATTTCCTTCGGGGCTGCCTATCACTTCAATTTTGTCCGTGGCGGTTACGGTTAAGTTCCCAGAATTCCCTTCACCTAATGTAGAGGCGTCTAAAAAGGCACCGTCCTTGATGCGTAGGTTCTGGGTAGAGATGGTCACATTTCCCCCATCTCCTGTGGCATCAGATCCGACAGCAGCAAACAAACCACTGGGAGTTCCATCAATGGGGTTAGTGCCATTTAACTCAATTTGGCTAGCATTGACATTTAACTCACCCCCATCCCCTTCTCCGAAGGTTGACACCGATATCTGACTCCCCTGGCTGACCAAAAGTTCTCCCGTCTCCAGAGTCAAATTCCCGGCATTGCCTGTAGCACCTAAGTCAACTTGCGCGGCGATAAAACTGGCATTTCCTTCGGGGCTGCCTATGACTTCAATTTTGTCCGTGGCTGGTACTGTTAAGTTCCCAGAATTCCCTTCACCAAATGTAGAGGCGGATAAAGAAGCACCGTCCTTGATGCGTAGGTCTTCAGTAGAGATGGTCACATTTCCCCCAATTCCTGTGGCATCATCACCGACAGCAGCAAACAAACCACTGGGATTGCCATTGATGGGGTTATCGCCAATTAACTCAATTTGGCTAGCATTGACGGTTAACTGACCCCCATTCCCTTCTCCGAAGGTTGACACCGATATCTGACTCCCCTGGCTGACCAAAAGTTCTCCTGTGTTCAGGGTCAATTTCCCGGCATTGCCTGTGGCACCTCGGTCAACTTGCGCGGCGATACCACTGGCATTTCCTTCGGCGTCAGTGCCTATGACTTCAATTTTGTCAGTCGCCACCACCCGTAACTCCCCAGCATCGCCCTGACCACGAGTAGACGTTGTGATTCGCCCCCCTTCGATTAACCGAACCGACCTAGCTTGGATACGAGTATTACCCCCCACACCAACTCCATAGTTGTCGTTGTTAATCACGCCGCCATTCACCAAAACCGTTCCTGTGTCGCTAGTAATAGTGATATCCCCACTCACACCTGTTCGACCACCATCTGACCTCATACCTACCGTGGTAATATTGCCATCCGCTTCCAGAGTAATCCTGCCGCCATCGCCAGCATTAATTAAATTAGTAGATGCTTTGAGTTCACCTGTGGCGTTAATCTCACCATTGCGACTAATGAGACTAATATCCCCGCCATTGCCAGAATCAGTAGACGCATCGAGCCTCTGAGTGGTGATATTATCATTAGCAGTTAGTTCGATGCTTCCTCCATTCCCACTGCCAGATGCTGAAGTGATTAAATTGGCGGTATTAATACTGCCATGGGTGGCATTTAGCTCAATCGCCCCACCCCCTTTGGTCGGTTCTGTAGGTTCTGTAAACGTAGACACCGCCCCTTGAGTTCCGGTTAAGGTGATACTGTAGTTTCCGGCACTACTGCCATCACCATTATTATCCCAACCGACAAGGGGTGACGAACCACCGAGTCCCGTTGACCCAACTACACCATTAAAGGGTTGATCTGGAAAAATTTCCCCTCCGCTACTGACGGCATCATTATCCCACTGACTGACTGCCAAATAATAAATACCCGCCGTAGTGGGAGTTAACCCATTTCCCCCTGGCAGAGTTGATTGTCTAATATTGCCAGAGGCGTCATCATTGGCATAAACCCCCAAGCCATTCCCATCAAATAAGAATAACTGAGTGTCCAAGCTAGTTCCACCCACTGTCGTAGCAGAGAACGTCCCACCCCCATTTAGGTAAATTTGAAACAAGTCAACATCTGTAGGTCTGGAGAAGTTCCCGGATATCGTGGTGAGGGGGACTCCTGCACTCGTACCCAATACCTCGGCTGTACCCATAAGCTGACCCACTGTATCCCCATCAGAGGGAGTTGTTTCGATATTCCCCAACGTCAAACTCGCACCAGAAATAACAATATCCCGTCCATTGGTACTGAGAGTATCTGCCACATCCTGCATCAAAAAGGAACCCACTCCATCCCCATCTGCATCGGCGGTGAACCCAATTAACCCACTCCCAGCCGCAAAACTTAGGGTATCATCGGTTAGGTCATTAACGGTAATATTATTAGTCGCCTGTAAAATAACATTCGTATCCCCCGCCAACCCCTCCAACTCCGACTCATATATCGTTGTCGGCGCTGCATCATCAATCTCACTCAACGGCGCACTTAAAATCTGCCCCGCCACCCCAGAATTATTCCCGGCAAACGTATCCGTACCATCTGCCGCACCATCACCAGAACCATTGGCAATTACAATATCCGTCGGGTCAAGTAACAATGTCCCCGATAACCCATTCACCGCAGAAGTATCCACCGTTCCCCGAAATATCAGGTGTTCTTTCCCTGATACCTCTACAAATCCCCCATTCCCCGCCTCACTTCCCCCACGGGCGCTAATCGTGCCATAAAATCCGGTTACTTCATCCGCCCAAACAATCACATTTCCCCCATACCCACGGGTCAAAGCATCAGCATTAATTGTCACACCCGTATCAATAAACGTCCGTGCCGCCGTGGGAACATCCCCTTGCCCCTGAAAGGCGCCACCAATCAACACTGTACCGCCACCTGTATCTGAGGACACATCAATTCGGGCATTTTCTAATAATCCCACTCGTTCCCCTAAAACCTGTACTAACCCTCCTGGTGCCGTAAGTGAACCCGTACTGGTAACTGTATCCCCGGCTAATGTGAGAGATTCTCTTTGTCCGACAGCTAAATTCCCCCGATTAGTAATCTTACCCCCCGCCGCTTCTACCGCATTATAAAATAGCGCCCCAGGACTGACTGAGAGTAAACGACTACTGCGAGGTTGAGTCGCACTAAAAACCCCATCCTCCCCCAACTCTATCCCTGATGCTGTGCTGGCGACAAAGGAACCCTCTATATCTAAACTGGCATTTTCGCCAAATAAAATCCCATTGGGATTAAGTAAAAATAGATTCGCTTCACCCAATACCCCTAACCTGCCTAATATAGTCGAGACATTATTCCCAGTAACCCGTGACAGGATATTTTCTATCCCATCCGGATTCGTAAAATAAACCCCTCTCCCCTCGGCGACATTAAACTCTATGAAACTATGAAACAGATTCGCGCCGCGAGTGGCGCCCCCATCAATTCTGTCGCTGAGTATGTCCCGAATTATTACATCGGGGTTAACCACAGAACTTTCCGCCCCCAGGGTATCATCGGGTATCACCTGGGCGAAGACTCCCTCATTTCCCCCCGTTACCAATACGCCGATTAATCCGACAGTGCCAATGATAAACGACTGCCAACGCCCACCCAATTTGTTTATTATCATCACGGCAAACGTCTCCTGAGAATAGAAATCAATCAAGCCATCGGGTTTTGACCTGGATTGGACGCCTGTTGGTTATCTGGGTCAACTTGCGCCAAAACCTTACCGGAGGCGGAGGGAACCCTGTAGCATTCCCTTCTCTGACCTGGGAACGAGACTCTAACCTAACGGAAAATCGGTATCACTTATGACAAAATACGACCCGACAAACCCTTGGCAAACACCAAGACTTAGTAGCCATTATCCCACTAAACTGGATAATTTTCTCGCCTTATTTCCCAAACTACCAGAAAGTGACGAAACCTGTGATGCACTTAAGTGCAAGCTGGATGGCAGAATTCAGACAGAGCCAGTCAGGAACAGGACAAGCTGGGGTATCGCCTAATCGGGTCAAAAACCTGTGAGACCATCGGATTGATGTCAGCCAGTTCGCGATCGCTATTTGTGCCAGCATCGTTCTCCCTGGTATTAGCATCTTGGTAAGGCCATACCAGTGCGATCGCGCCAAATCCATTCGCTCCAATGGCTTTTTTGTCCAATCCGCCTTTGTCACCCCCTTGATCCGTTAGCAGCTATTCCCAACACCCGACACCCCGATACGGTGCAACAACCTCAGGAGAATAATAGCGATAATCAATGGGCAACTGTAAGCCTTGCAGCTTCAAACTTTGCAACCGATAAAGATAAGCAGCGCCCATCATAATATGATACGCCACATCAACCACGCGCCGTGCCTTCGGCTCAGCCAAATAAGACCCTCTCACCCAATCATTAAACGACCCCATCGCCGGTCCACACCAGATTTGGTAATCCATTTCCCGCCCGTTGACCCCCGAACTCGCCCACCGAGAAGACAAACCCAAATACCAACGGAAAATTAGAGCCATCTTCCGCTTCGGATTACATTCAGCTCTAGCAATTTGCTCCGGATCTCGTTGACCGAAATAGGCAATCGTATCCTGCCAAATTGATTCCAGACTCTTACCAAACACCTGTTCCTCTAATTTTTGGCGTTCCGGAAGCGGAATATCCTCAATTGAATCATAACCTTTATACAACTCATATAATTTCTGCGCCCGCATCGGGAAAAGAGTACCACGCTTAAGTAACTGTACCTTCACCCCCATTTCAAACATATCCGCACAAGGCGCCATAATCATATCCACCATACTCGCCTGAGCCAGTAAACGTTTAGTATGGGCAGAAGTACCCGCCTCAACACAGGATTGATTAACCGAACCCGTAACAATATAACTCGCCCCCATCATCAAAGCCGCCAGGGCTGACTCCGGTGTGCCAATCCCTCCCGCTGCACCGACTCTCACCTGCCGATCATAACCATATTTGCGCTGCATCTCATCCCGGAGCGCTAGGATGGAGGGAAGAAGACAAACTAAGGGACGATTATCCGTATGACCCCCGGAATCGGCTTCCACGGTAATGTCATCAGCCATAGGCACAGTTTCGGCTAACCGGGCTTGTAATGCTGTAATCTGTTGGTGTTCAACCAGTTGTCTGAGCATCTTTTCCGGGGCGGGTTGTAAAAATTTCCTGGCGACTTCGGGGCGCGAGAGTTTGGCAATGACTTTATTTTTGACCTCAATTTGACCCAAGGCATTTAAACTCAACCCCGCCGCCCGATAATAGACAATGTGGGGCGTTAAATCCAGAAACGCCGATGCTTCTACCGTTCTTACACCATGGTTGAGATATAAATCAACCGCTCGTCGTTCCAACGCCGCTTCACTGGGACTATGGATTAAATTAAACCCATAAGGACCTTCAGGAAGAGCCTGCTGAATTTGACCAATAGCCGCTTCAATCTGCGCCGGAATTAAGCCAGCCGCACCGAAACTACTGAGAATACCCGCTTTTCCCAGAGCAATAACCAATTCAGCCGACGCAATACCCCCCGCCATCGCACCTGCCATGTAGGCATAGTTCACCCCATGAAATCTGAGGAAGTTGCGATCGCCTAACTGTTCCGGGAGCAGGGGTGGCACGACCATCAAGGTTTCGATTGGCTCACCGCCAGTATTGTCAGCATAGCAGATATCACCTTCATTCGTGAACCCAATTTGACCTCGGTTGCTGAGGACATAACAGGGCTGATGCAAATTCAAGAGTCGAGTTTTCATTCCTTTGGGATCAAAGCCAATTGAGTCGAAATTCCCCTGCCAAACTGGCTTTATTGTCTTCTGGCAGGTTGTTGGGCTCAGGCTGTTCGCCAGGAAGGTTACGTTGTTAGCTAATTTCTTACCGTTTTTTGACATGATTTAACTCCTAAGTAATAGGGAATAGGGAACCGGAAATCCTGACAATCTTCAACACCGTTCCCCCCATGCATCTCCTGATGCAGCCGAATCCACCAAACCAATTGCCACATCGTTGACCTGATAAATTCTCATCTCGTCTTTCCATAAACTGGCGTCTCCCCTAATCGTGATGCTCTCATGACTCACCTCAACCGTTGATATATGAACCTCCAGGTATAATTGGCGATTCTCCGGCGTAATCTGACCCCGATACTTCCAGGTAATTTGATGATTAAGTACCTGTACAAACCGAGGCGATTGAAACGACTTTCCCAGATCAAGCTGTAGTGCATAAACCTTCATCGCTTGCAAAATCGCTTCCACCCCTAATGCACCCGGCATAACCGGGTCTTGTTTAAAATGACAGGGAAAATACCAATCCGTTGGGCGAATCGTCTTCCTGGCATAAATATACCCTTGCCCATAATCTCCCCCGGCTTCAATCATCAGAACCTGATCCAGAAAATCTAACTGATGATCTGCCAAACGATAATAAGGCTTACTCGGGTTAACTTGATAAAACTTCTGCCGACTCATCGGAGTCCTCAAATCAATCGGAATCGCTGATAACCCCGAACAATTCCTCTGTTCATACCAAGGGCGAACCACCTTTCCCCCATCCAACCCCACTTGTTTAGCCAAAACCGATTGACTAAAATAGCCGAACACCATCGTCCCCTGATAAAAAAGTTCATCCTCACAGAAGAGTTGAAAATCAAAAGCTTGAATAATTACCCCTTGAATCGTCGTAGTTGACAACAATCGCACCTGATCCGTAATCGTTTTCCCCCGTACATCTACCGACTTAAGAATCGTCCCTTGTCCATCAAGATTGCGGAAATAAAGGTCTTCATCAGGAAAGACTAGGGGAACCCCCAAATAAAGCCCCATAAAAATACAAGGTTGACCCGATAGTTCAATATAGGCAAAATAGGGCAAATCCGGATAAGCATTCTGGCGCAAAAACCAAGCCTCCCCAGCAACATCATATTCAGTCACCACCGAACTAGATGGATTGAACTCATGAGGTTCACCCCTAGCGTCTAAAACCCGACTGACTAAACCCAAATCACTGTTCGGCAAACAGACCGAACGACGAGTATCATAAATGTGGTAATCTGACCCCAAACAACTCGCCAAGTCACCTTGAGTCAGGTGTTGGATTTGAGACTGATTAAACAAAGCAGGTTTCGGGGGAAAATTGTTCGCCTCAGGTAATACTTGTTGCGGCTGTTCCGATAATTGTATCCCCAACTCCTTAACATAGGCAATTACTTTATCATCCCAAATCACCTGGACATTGCCAATCACATACGGCTGGGGAGACACCCCCAACTCAGTAATATCTAATCGGTAAATTAACCTGCCCGTACTGGGAGTCACTTGACCCCGAAACCGGGCAACTTGGGGATGATGAGGAATCGGTTGAAATCGGGCATTTATGGTACAGGTTTGTAGTCCCAAAAACAGACAATAAAACTGCAATAACTCCGTCGCCCCTTCAATCATCAGACTCCCGGGCATTGTCGGGTCATTTTTGAAGTGACAGAGAAAATACCAATCATCCGGTTGAACAAACCTTGCACCCATAATTAAACCTAATCCAGCCGCGCCACCGGTAGTATCGACAGATATCACCTGATCAATCATCCTCAGCGCTGGCGGAGGTAATCGTAGGGATGGATTGACACCCTTTTGATGATAGGTCTCACCCAAACAAGCCGCTAGATTTCCCTGACTTAAGTGAAGCAAATCTTCTGAAGTAAACGCGCCTTTTTGACAGGTTAACAACGGAATAAACAGCGACCTTTCTCCCTGATTTATCCCCGATTGTTCCCGTTCCCAACCAACAACACCTTGCCCTTGTGCTAAATCCTGATCCGAAAATAGACCCGCACACCCTTCCTGGAGTTTCATGTAAATTTTGTCATTCACAAACCCCTCCGCCTTAAAGAAAATAAGTAAGCTATCTGTAGTTTTAACAGAAGCCGTAATCCTGATATCATACCGCAAGGTTTCTGGGGCTTCCGGTAGCTTATCGACAAAGGTAGCCGTGAGGTCTAATAAACGGAATGACCGTTTCCCTTGACTCTCAAAATCAGACCCCAAATAACTCAGTAAAAGTAACAGTCCATGACCCGCTTCTTCACAGATCCCCAGAGGAACTTGACCATCAACAGAGTACCAAGCATTTAGGGGAATATCATACTCCGTTTGGATAAAGCCTGACCTATAATCCCCCCGTTTACCATTCAGTTGAGTCACTCGGCTAACAAACTGATAAGGAGGGCTGGGAAGTCGCACTCGTCTGGCATAGGAATCAACACCTTTATACTCCTGACCAAAGATAGGCGAAACCTTCCCTTCTGTCACATCTAGTACCTGATCAGCATTCAAACTCATCGGAGAAGACTGGGTATCAGCAGCAGGAGAAGGGATAGATTCAACGGATTCAGACGCACCCGGATCAGCGACGCTTATCGATACAGCGGATGGCATTTTATTACTGTTCAACCGAACCGTCTTAACCCAAGATTTCCGATTAAGAACCGCGTCCGGAACAGCATCATACAGCGGGGATAAATCCACAGAAACCCGATGACTTAAAAGTTGGGCTAAAACTTTAACAACAGCCACATCATCATCCACACCCCGGCGATTCATACATAGACTCACCTGTTCTTTGTGCTTCAGGATTTCACGAATCCAGCGACAACATGTCCCGCCAGCACCCAACTCAATAAATATCCTGGCGCCATCATCATAAACGCGGTTAACCAGTCGCGGAAAATCAAGATCTTGACACACCCCTTGAGCAAGATGATGGGCAATAGCGTCCTGATTTAGGGGAATGGGGGCATAATTTGCGGAGGAATAAAAAGCAATCTCCGGTACATTTTCCACCGATAACCTGTTGAGTTGGCGAAGCTGATTATATTCCGACGCCATTGCTTGACAATGGAGTACCATATTAGAGGGCATAGAGAAGAAATCGCAATTCAACGCTTCAATCACTCGCTGACAGGCTTGAGGTTCACCAGCAATGACAACTTCGGTGGGTGTATTAATGTGGGTCAAATAAACTCGGCGTTCAGTTTGGATACAGTCCCTGACGCTGGATACCGCAGCCATGAGCACATAACTCCTCCATAATTCTTTACCATTCCGTTCCTGTTCGGGGATTCCCCAATGGTCAACCACAGTAGTTTTACCCCCCACCAATCGACTTTGAAATAGGGGAGAACGCTGCAAAAAATTGCTGCCATAGTCAGCCTTTGTCCAAACATCAAGGGCATACATCATGGTGCTTTCCCCCATACTATATCCGAATGCCATTTGGGGCTGGACGCGGAAATACTCTCTCAAAATTACTGTCAACAAGACAGCCAACCCCGTTCCCGTTTCTAGCATCGCCAAGGGGTCTGCCATTAACATCCCCTCTAAGTCTTCCAACTGCCGTTTGGATAATTTATTGAGCCGTCGGGGATAAAGCAATTTTTCTCGGAAAAACAAGCTGGGATTGGCGATAAAACTGGCAGCCTTGTCATGAAGTTTGGGGAACAAATGGAAGAGTTTTCGACCCATCCCCATGTAGGAATTAAAAGCACCGGGATAAACAAAAGCCACCGCACCTTGTTTGCCCAAGGGCTTAGCCGTAAAATAGCTACCTAAGGGGCTTTTCCAGTCTTTGTGTTGGGCAAAGGCATTGGGGATACCCTGGCGTCCCCGCTGAATTTCTCGCCGTAACTCGTCCTGGGTTCTGCCGACAATGGCTAAAGCATAGGGGGCTTGGGGATGACGTTGAAACCGGGCGAAGGTTTCACTCGCCGTGGCGGATAAGGAGGCGCTCGTTTGAATTGCCTGCTCTAATGTGTTAAGCTGCTCGAGTAACTCGGATGAATTATTCCCCGCGATCGCAAACAGATAAACGGGGAGTTGTGGCACAGACCTCTGGCTGCGGTTGCCTTGGCTGGAGTCTTCTGATACTATTAAATGGGCATAGGTACCGTCAGAACCCAGACTGTTAATGGCAGCGATGCGTTTGGGCTGTTCTGGGGAAAGAAACCAGGGGCGAGATTCCGTGGCTACATAGAACGGACTGTTATGCCCCAGTTGTTCCCATTTTGGCGTACTCCACTGCGGTGTAGCGGGAATATAGCGGTGGTAAAGGCACAGCGCTGTTTTAATTAAGCTAGCGATTCCGGATGCTACATAAGTATGCCCAATAGTCGCCTTAACACTCCCGATCGCACAACTCAATTCGGGATGAGAAACCTGATAGGCTGAGAGTAACCCCTGGATTTCGGCTTGATCTTGGGCTTCCACCCCACTGGCAAAGACCTCCAAATAACCAATATCAGTGGGATTCACGCCAGCTTGAGCCAAAGCCATTTGGCAGGTTTGGCTGACGGATGTGGCTGGGGGAGCCGAGGTTTCGTCGATTAAATGAACGGCATCGATTGTAGCATAAATGCGATCGCGATCAAACTTAGCTCGTTCATATCGCTTGACCACGATCGCTCCAGCCCCTTCGCCCCGAATCACGCCACTGGCGTTACAGTCGTAACTTAGGGTAGGTATTCCCATCGTCATCTTGGCTGAGTCTTCCAGCCACCCAGCCGAGTCCCCCGTAAGATGCACAGCCGCTACCACAACCGCGTCTACTGGAGCCATTGTCAGCAGCATGTTGGCGGTTTCTAGGGCTTCAACAACGGAATTTTCTGCCAGACATACCGTGAAGTTGGGTCCGCAAATAGACCATAATTTAGCTAATTTCTGGAAAACACTATTTTGTTTCTGATCGAAATCATCATCATCGATATGTTGATAATTTGGCTCATCTTCCCCCATCAAATTTTCGTCGATGACAGCAACAACAGCCAGATTCAGCCGTTTTTTTTCCGTTTGATCTAAACCAGCATCTTTAAGAGCCTGATCACAAACCTTCAGCAGCAACAACTGCTTTGGATCAATATGCTCTAAGTCATTGGGTGGGATTTTGTAACGGAACACATCAATTTGAAAATCTTTAAGGTAAGCACCCCATAGGGCTGGCTTTTGCGGACAATCAACCGCTGAAGTTGGAGACGGTTTTGGCGACAAGTCTTGATCCCCTGTAACAGAGATAGGACTAAAATATTGGTTGGCATGGTAAATACTATATTCAAACTCATCCAATCCATGGCACGTCCCCCAAATAGAATCCATCCCGACAATTGCTAATTTTCTAACCATTTTAATTCTCCTTAAATCATTCCCTTGTTTTTGTCAACCAAGCCAACAAAACATTAGCTAAATATTCAAATTAATTGTCAACAAGTATTCTGCAAAAACAAAGGATTGAGCCGAGGGCTTACCGTAACCTGCATCTGGGAAATACGCAAATAGACTTGTCCTCGACTATCAGAGGCTGTAGCACTCGCGATCGCTTGATTTTCCCGACTGGAGTGAACCGTTAGAGAAACATAAAAATCTTGCTCAAACGGAATCGCTTTAAACTGTTCCAACCTTTGCACCTGTAAAGGTAAACTCCCCGCATCATAATAATGTCGCACCCAAACCAGCAGCGATTGAAATAAAGCATCCGCCGTATAAGGATTGAAGGTTTGTACAGGAAACTGACCCTGTTTCCTCACCTGAATAGCTTCAAATCGACAGTGAGCCATCAGATGATCAGGACTAATTTTTAACATCCCTTTTAATCCCTGGAAATAGGGTTGATGAAACAAAGTTCCATCCTGGTAAGGGAACAAACGAAGCCGTACTGAATCTTGGCGAATCATCAACGGCGTCTCGGTATCCGCTAGCGGTATTTGCTGCACCAGTTTGATCTGAGCGCTGTAATGATAGTGAGGGATACCGTTGCGGCTTTCGCTCCAAAGTAGTCCTTCAAACTCGATCTCCCCCGACTTCGACTTATTTATCTCCTTTACGTCCAAAATGTAGTCCTGGGCGAGAGTGTCATCGAAAACAATTCCCTTAAGAACCTTATAGTTTTGACAACTCAAAAACTGGTAACCGGGATAGAGTTGTTCACAGGTATTAGCCATCCAGGCTAAACCACACATAGCGGGCAAAACCGGCTTACCATCAATAACATGGTGGTACAGAAAAGGGTTAGCGGTTAATGTTAATTGGCGGCGAATCCGAAAAGTTTGTAAATCCGGGTTGAGAGGCTGCAGCGATGGGACAATGGGATTACTCATCACCAAAATTTGGGCAGTGTTAGCATAGGAATCGTGTAACTCATCAGCTAATATCTGGGCACCGACTGACTCAGGAATTAACTCAATATTGAGTTGAGTGAACACCTTTTTTAATTGGGGGGTTACCATCCCACCATCCCAAGGTCCCCAACCGATAGAGACAACATGACAAGTAGGGTATTGATGCTGAAGCCGATAGGCTGTCTTATTCAGGATTTCATTAGCTAGGGCATAATCCGCTTGACCAGCATTCCCATAAAACGCCACAAACGAGGAAAACAAAACCAGGAAATCCAGTTGACTGGGGGGTACACAATTCAGCAGGTTTTCTAAGCCTTCAACTTTGGCAGCGTAAACAGTGTCAAAATCCTGTTCCGATTTATTTTCAATCAACTTATCGGCTAAATTCCCCGCCCCGTGAATCATTCCGGTTATGGTTCCTAGGCGCTGAACAACTGAAGCTAGTCCTGTTTGTAAAGCGGCATAATTGGTAATATCGACACTGAGATATTCCGCCTGTCCTCCGACTTGGTGAATTGTAGAAAGGGTGGTAGCAATTTCTCGTTGAGCGGATAGAGTCTTGAAGATTTTTTGGACTTTAATGGGTGTAGGTTTCTCCCCTTGGGCAATTAAATCCTGCATAATCCGCTTTTTCAAGTCCGCTTCGTTGCGGCAATTCTTCGCCCATTCCGGTTCAGTTTCAGTGAATGGGGAGCGACCTAGCAGGATAAAGTTACACGGATAATACTGGGCGAGTTTGATTACACATTGCGCCGTAATCCCTCGACCTCCACCGCTAACCAGAATAACAGAGGATGAATGAATGGGAGGATTTCTGTTCATTTCGTTTATCCTAAATAGTCAGGCTCAAACCGTTAGCGTCACGCGGTTGTGAGAGTTATATCCCACCTCAAGAATCAGGGAATTCGGATCATGCAGTTCATCCATAATGCACTGTGCCGATCGCTGAGCATCGAGTTGGGGACTTAAGTCGATCCCTCGACAAAATACCCCTTCCCATTCCAGATTGAGCGTCTTGGTCAACCCGAACAGACCGCCACAAAGGGTGCTAAAATTAGGATTTGCTCCTAGTCCCAACTCACCATCCAGGCGAGCCACCGTGAGGAAAAAACTCCGTCCTGTGCGTGCCGCCTGATTAAGCGATCGCTTCAGGTGCTTCGCCAAAAGAAACACAGACTTGAGGATGGACATTTCCGATGGCACAGAGGCGTTCCGCTCAGGAACAGGGTGCAGATGGATGAAAGCTGCAATCGAACCATAGGTTTCACAAATGAGTGCCAATTGGTGTTGCAACTGCTCCTCGCTCCAATCCGTCAGCGTCATCCGATTCACACCTTGAGGTAGAGGCGATCGCTCCCCGATAATAGATACAGGAAAGCTGAGAACAACAACCTGCCAACCGCGCTCCGTCAAAAGCTGGGCTAATCGAGGGGTAGTAAGAGACCCATCGTCGGTGAGTAGGCAAGTCCGGGAGTCAGGTAGGGGAAAGTCCCAGAAATCAGGTACAGGTAGAGGCATGAGTTTAACCAGATAGCGCCGAATACGGTGATTTAAAAGGGGTGGGCGGTGGCTAGGCTGGGGTAAGGCATTTTTTTTTAGCCCTAGCTATCTGTGTCCCCAGGTAATCCGCGATCTTGCCCAGAGTCCGCTGTTCTGCCAGTTCATCGGGACTCAACTTCGGTAACTCCGGGAATAATTCCTGCATCGCCCCGATAATTTCCACCCGTTTGATTGAATCGATGCCTAAATCTGCCTCTAAGTCCATTTGCAGTTCCAACATCTCTGGGGGATAACCGGTTTTGTCACTGACAACATTCAACAACGACGGGGTGACTTCAACCGTCTCCAGAGACTCGGCTGGGGGAGAAACAACCCCCTCATTTAAATCAGACTCGGCGGCTACAGGAGTTAGATTCTGGGTTTGATGTTCAGCTAAACGAATCGGGGATTCAGCAATCGCTGCATCAGAGGGAAATGTCGTCTGGGGTATAGAATTGAGTGCTGTTGTCTCAGAATGATTGGAAATCCCCTGTTTGCCGTTAGTTGATCCAACCTCTGACATAACCTCCTTCCCCTGAGGTTCGGTGTGATTATCGGTTGACATCACACCCGGTTGCTGTATCATCTGAAGAAAGGTCACAGACCATTGAGCTTGATTGTTCAGATATTGCTCATGTACTCGCAGAATTTCGGATTGATGATGGTAAAACTGCGTCAACAGCTTCTCTAGACTGGGGGTGATACCATGCTGGGCATGAGCCGGGGATTGAGAAATAGGTTGCAGCATATCTTTCGAGTGGATTATAGGAACAATAGCAGTGGAATCTTCAAAATTTGCCCGATCTGGGGGCGAATGTGGGGGTTCGGTGTCCATTACATCAGTTAGGGAGGGCGAAGGATTAAAGGAAGCGGATACCGGGTTGTCATGGGTATGGAGTTCATGGGAGTTGAAGTTGACAGTTATTAATTCAGGCGATGGGGATGAAATCATTTCCCTGTGACGAACCAATGGAGGTTCTGCTACAGTTAAATCGGTGTTAGGGGTTGGAGTTTTGGGCGCCATGGATTGAGCCGCAGGAATTGGCTCAGATTGATGTAGACTTGACTCGATCCGGTGACCGTCTTGGAGCGCTTGTTCAAAAGCCGCTTTCGTCTTTGGAGTGATATAATTACAGCCACCGAGAATCACACTCATCTGACGGTTGTTCCCCGCCGCTTCCACGGATGTCGGCTCAAGGGAATAGGGATCGAAGTCTGGCAACGGCAAACCCGCTACCCGCAACTGGAGTAAGGCTTGGCGCAGTTGCAAGTCGCTATCTTTCTCTCGACTGGGGTTCAGGGCGATCGCCAGATGAGGGCGATTGCCCAGAATACTCTTGACCAAATTAGTCAGGATTTGCCGGGGACCAATTTCCACGAAACAGTAACCGCCAGCGGCGTAGAGATTCTCGATTTCTTGCTCAAAGAGAACGGATTTGAGTAGATGGGCTTCTAAGGTATTCTGAATCGCCTCCGACTCAATTGGGTAAGGTTCCCCTGTGGTATTGGCATAGACGGGGATTTTAGGAGGATTAAACGTAACCGATCGCACCGCCTCTGCAAAGGGTTGGCTAGCATGACTAACAAAACGGGTATGGAAGGCAGCGGATACGGGTAATGGCGTAACTGAATAGCCCCGTTTGCTCAGAATTTCTTGTACGGTGGCAATTTCGGGCTTTGCGCCTGAGAGTACCACCTGATTGGGGGAATTAAAGTTGGCAATACTCAGATGGGACAACCCCCGGATCATGTCCTGAATGTTACGAACATCCCCATTCACCGCCAGCATGGTTCCGGTATCACAATCAGCACCCGATGTGGTGGCACCCATGGCTTGACCTCTGGCTTTAATCAGATAAAAATAATCCGCATCACTCAACACCTCAGCCGCCCAGAGTGCCGTCAGTTCCCCAAAGCTATGTCCCGCCACGAAATCAGGTTTGAATCCAGCTTGTTGCAGAATTTTATAAAGACCAACGCTAAAAGCGCCAATGGCGGGTTGAGCCTGTTGTGTTTGTTGCAAGGCTTCAATCTGAGCCGTCTTTTGATGGCTCTCAAAGGCAGGAGAGGGGAAAACGACGGAGGAAAGGGGAGGTAAACCCTCGTGAAGGAACAGATCATCCACAGCCGAATAGGCTTGGCGCAAGGGGGGAAAGTTAATCGCCAGTTGACGCCCCATCTCCAGATATTGGCTTCCTTGTCCCGGAAACAGCGCCACCACTTTACCTTGGAGAGGAATACCATTTTGGCGATAGTAGATGCCCCGGGGGTGTTCCCAGGATGGGGCTTGCGGTTGGTTTTTGAGCTGATGAATCGCAATTTGCAGCAATTGGCAAGCCTCGCCGAAAGATGTCGCTACAAATCCCAGTCTGGCGTCGGTGATGGGAACATCTAAGGATTTACAGGAGTCAAGCAGGGCGGTATAATACTGGTCGCCTGTTTCCGACTCAAGCTGCGATCGCACGGTTTCACAGGTCGCCAACACCTGGTCTGGAGTTGGAGCTGATAGTAAAATCGACTGAGGAACGGTGTGTAACCGATAGGCGCTCGATTGTTCCTGTTCATATTCTTCGAGTACAACATGGTAATTGGTACCGCCAAAGCCAAACGCACTCACACCCGCCCGTCTCGGCGTCCCTGATTTGCCCTTTAGCCAGGGTCGAGTCTGGGTATTCAGGTAAAATGGTGAGGTTTCAATGCCAAACTTCGGATTAGGCTGAGTCACATTTAGCATCGGTGGCAAGACCTGATGATGGAGAGCCAACGCTGTTTTAATCAAACTCGCCGCACCCGCCGCCGCTTTGGCATGTCCAATTTGGGATTTGACACTTCCTAGGGCAATCTGTTGTTGGTGAGGATTGTTTTCACTAAACACCTGATTTAAAGCCGTAAACTCGCACAAATCCCCAGCAACCGTTCCTGTGCCATGGGCTTCAATTAAACCCACACTGGAGGGCGGACAACCCGCATCTTGATACGCCCGACGCAAGGCGTTCACCTGTCCTTCTGGGCGTGGGGCGTAAATACTTTTATATCGACCATCGCTCGAGGTGCCAATTCCCTTGATCACGGCGTAAATTCTATCCCCATCACGCTCAGCATCAGCGAGGCGTTTGAGGACAACCATACCGATCCCTTCACTTGCCATCATCCCATCTGCATCGGCATCAAAGGGGCGGCATTGCTGTTTTTTGGAAAAGGCGGGTGTTTTACTGAAACTCATATACGTTAGCATAGAGTTATCTGTTTCCACTCCACCAGTAATCATTAAATCACATCGCCCCTCAACGAGTTCACTAATCGCCATTTTGAGAGCGCTGAGTGAGCTAGCACAGGCGGCGTCTACGACACAGTTGATTCCGCCTAAATTCAAGCGATTGGCAATGCGTCCAGCCACCACATTGGCAAGCCAGCCAGGAAAGGAATTTTCTTGCCAACCCACGTAAGCGAGTTTGATTTTCTCGATGATTTTCTGGGTATCTGTATCAGAGAGTCCACTACTTTTGAGAACCTTTTCCCAAACCGGATATTGTAATCGGGTGGTTAGGGGGACAATGAGTTGCATCGAGCCTCCAACCACACCTAAAATGACTCCAGTGCGCTCTCGACTAAAGGGGCGAGATTCACCATAACCCGCATCATCCATGGCGGCTTTGGCGACAACTAATGAGAGTAATTGGGCAATATCTGTGGCTTCTAGACTATTAGGAGGTAGTCCAAACTCCAAGGGATTAAAGGCAATGTCGGGGATGAATCCGCCCCGCTTTGAATAGGTTTTATCGGGAACCGTAGGATCGGGATCGTAGTAATCGTCTAGATGCCAGCGGGAGGGAGGAACATCAGTGATGCCATCGGTTTTGTGAATAATATTCTGCCAATATTCCTGTAAGTTTCTCGCTTGGGGAAAAATCGAAGCCATGCCGATAATTGCAATTGGCGTGTGGTGTAGTTGACTCTGCCATTTTTGGGGATTGTTAGGGGTTGGATCAGTTGGTTCTTTCTCTAGAGAGGTGTTATTTTTCACGGTGTTTATCTCCAGGTTGATTGAGGATTAAATTTGAAACAGGAAGGGGATGTTTATGAGGGTTAGCTTGGTGTTTATCGGTTCAACTCCTGTAGAATCTCGTTGATTGACTACCTAATTAACTTCCAGTTTAGACAACCCTCTTTCGGGGTTCAAGAAATATTTTTGGGGAAAATTAGATATTTTTTCGCCATCCCGCCGCTTTGTGCGATCGCGAAAAGGCGGTTTAACTGATGATCCGACGGTGAGAGAGTAATTGCAATTGGTACAATTCGCGAGATTCTTGTCGCACGTAACCCTCCATTGTGGCTTGTTGTAAAGTCATGAAAGCGTTGAGTTCATCGGGGTCATGTTTCTTCGTTTGTAAAAGCTGCCGCAGTTGCTCTTCAGCGGTTAAAGTCAGGTAACCAAGTTTCAAAGCTGTTTGGACTAAATGATGGATAGAAAGCATGTCAAAATCTTAACCTTAAAAGAATAGATGCTGGGTTTTGGAGACGTTGTTTAGAGTCTGTTCCCTAGATTTTCCTATAATAAAGGAATAAAAAAGGGTATGCATTTATTCTTTGTGCCAAGTTTATGGCTAAAGTGGGATGAGTTAATTGCCGGAAAGGACAGATCTTATTGCTGGAATCGGCAAGGAATGATAAAGTATTATGGCAATAAGTAGTCGGACTGGCATAAAACGGTACTGTATTAAGTGTAAGTAAATAGCGCTCAAACTCTTACTGTTCCCTGTTCCCTGTTCCCTGTTTCCTGTTTCCTAATCTCAAATGATGTCCACCTACTTATTGGTAGGGTGTGTTAGCTTAGCGTAACGCACCTTGAACCAGGTTTGGGGAAGGAGCGATCGCAGGTAAAGAGATCCCCGACTTCTTAAAGAAGTCGGGGATCTGTCTGTGTTCACTTATAGCAGTAGACACATCGATTAAGACAAACAAACTGTTGTTCCAGACGTTCCGGCGGAGGAGTCTCTACCATAAGATGTGTCCTAACCGCTATGGCGGTTGCAATACTACCAAAAGCGCTGTATCTGAACTCTCAACTCTAATGGGATGGTATCTGCTGGGGAAATGTTATAGACTGGCTCTCTATCTGAATCTCAGTTGGAACCACACCCGTTCGTTGATTCAATTCCTCCACCACAAAGTTAGGTACTCCAGCTTGAGCCAGACAACAATCTCGCACCGCCAGCAGGAAGCCTTGAATCGCAGCGGGTGTTCCTTCTACATAGTCGGCTTTGTTTAAAAAATTGCGCCATTTTTGCTCATCGCTGCCGTAAATATCAACTAAGTGCAAACCCGCTAAATATTCGGCGATGGGATCAACCGCAAAACGGACTTGATCTTGAGCCGGACCAATAATTTGAATTAAACCCAGACGTTCTTTAAGATGATTGAGGTGTATTTCGGGTTCATCGCCTCCTAGGGCGTTGAGGGCATCTTGGCGTTTGGCTGGTGTGGGTCGATATTTGAGTCTTAGACATTCCCAAGCGATGATTTTGGCATCTTTCTGTACTGTGCAGTTATCCAATGTATCGCTGACGACATTTTGGTTGAGTTCATTTAAGTATGAGAGCATTAATTCAGGAATATTGTCGGGTAAATCCTGTTTACCTGTGCCTTCTTTAGCCGCAATCATCTGTTCAGCAAACAGCCTTGCCAGTAGCACAGTAATATTACGCTGTCCCACCATTAGGGAAAGTTGCCGACAGGCATCAAAGTATTCTGCATCGTCAAATAAACCCCGCTTACCCTGTTGAGTGAGGTAAGCTTCCATAAACGAGGAAAGGCGATTACCAGCAACTCGCATCGGTTGAATTTTTGTCTTCGTCACGCCACCCAGTTTTTCTTCAAATCGGGAAGTGACAATTAAACTGTTAATCGGGAAATCAGGCTGAGCCGGACAGATAGCACGGCGAGTGTCTTCATTCATTTCTGAGAGATGATCCACAATCACCAGAATCCGCCGACGTCGCAGCAGACGTTCCAGGAGTTTATTGGGTATTTTTTCTTCGATGTCGATTAGGTCTTGCAACTGCCCATTAATGGTGTCCAAAAGTAGGGATTGCGGTGATTTATCGGTGGCTTCAATATTGAGGTCTTGTTCAATGAGTACAGGTAACATCTGGTGTTTGCACAGACGTTCAGTTTCATCCTCTGACATTGCCCAGCGAGCGATTTGACAGGCGAGGCTAGTTTTTCCGGCTCCTCCTTCTCCCCAGATGAGTAAGCAGTCTCGTTGTTTTTTAAAGGTGGCGCGTAATTCTTTACCGGTGAGATTGGGGAGGGTTTTACCATTGAGAGTAACGGGCATGGAAATATAGACTTGGCGGTTTTTGACGGTTTCTTTGTCCTGAAATTCGGCTTGAGCGGATTGGATATGTGCCTTGACCCAGGCATCCAGGACTCTGGGGTGATAATGAAAAAACTGGATCATCAGAGCCGTGCGAAGCGATATCTTAAAACCGCCTAGGTTTGGGGGTAATTCGATAACATCGGTGTATTTCAGGATTTGATTGAGTTTCAACAACCACAAGGGGCGCAACCAGAGGAGGATTGACCAAAGGGATGGAACACAGATGAGGTAGACGATTACTGCCATTGCCCAGGGATTCTGGCGAATAAAATTGGAAAAGTGAGCGTTTTGTTGGTCTTTCAGGTCTGCGATCGCCCGACGTACAGCGCTAGTCTCTTCCTCTGAGAACTCAGTTTGATTAGCTTCTAGAATCTTTAGGGCTTTCTCCAATTCAGATCTTGTAGACGCTAATTCTTTCGGAGATAGTGTGTTTACGTTGTCCTGAAGGCTATCAGCCATCAGTCTTAGAGCCGAAGCCGCATTGCTACGAATATCCTTATCTGGGTCTTCGAGCGCTGCTGTTAAGTCGGGGATTGTCTCTTTGGCTTCAGCACCAATATCGCCCAGAGCATAAGCAGCGGAACTACGCATCTGCACATCCTCATTGTTGTCTTGGAGAATTGCTCTTAAGTCTGGAATCGTCTCTTTAGCATCAGCACCGATACCTCCCAAACCATAAGCGGCAGAGCTACGCACCTGCACATCCTCATCGTTGTCTTGGAGAATTGCTCTTAAGTCTGGAATCGTCTCTTTAGCATCAGCACCGATACCTCCCAAACCATAAGCGGCGGCGCCGCGCACGTACTTCTCTGAGTCTTTAAGTGCCGCTTTCAAGTCGGGGACAGTATCTTTAGCCTTGGCACCAATTTTCCCCAAAGTATAAGCGGCATAGCCACGTACATATTTATCGGAGTCTGTGAGAGCCGCTTGCAAGTCGGGGACAGCTTCTTTAGCCTCAACACCCACGTTACGCAAAGCCCAAGCCGCACTTCTACGAACCTGTACTTCTTTGTCTTCTTTGAGTGCTACTCTCAATTGGGGAACCGCTTCTTTAGCACCAATGGTTCCCAGCGCATCAGCCGCCCAGCTTCGCACCTGCGCTTCCTTATCGTCTTTGAGCGTTGCGATTAAATCAGGAACCGCCTCTTTCGCATCATGACCAATGGTTTCTAAAGCATAAGCCGCATAACTACGCACGTCTTTGTCTGAATCTTGAAGTGCTACTATCAAATCTGGAACCGCCTCTTTCGCATCAGCACCAATGCCCCCTAACCCATCAGCGGCACTGCTGCGTACTCGTGCCTCTTTGTCTTGGAGAGCTTTGATCAAATCGGGAACAGCGTCTTTGGCATCATGACCGATATTGCCCAGTGCTGAAGCGGCACTGCTGCGTACTCGTGCCTCTGTATCTTGGAGGGTTTCTATCAAGTCGGGAATAGCCTCTTGAGCATCATGACCGATACTTCCCAGCGCATCAGCGGCGCTGCTGCGAACTCGTGGCTCTGGGTCTTTAAGCACTACGATTAAGTCAGGAACAGCATCTTTCGCTTGAGAACCGATATTCCCTAACCCATTCGCGGCACTCCAACGGACTTGCTCTTTGTCTGATTTTAACCCTTCCAGTAGATCCGGGATAGCTGCTTTTCCAATTCTTCCCAGTGCATTAACGGCACCTTGGCGAACTTGCAAATTCTCTGACTGTAGGGCTTGAACGCACCCCACTCAAATCGAAGATTCTGAGTGGGGATTCTTATGCTAGGCTTGACTCAGCTCCCAAAGAGTACTGAGTGTCACTGGCGTTCGCAGCGTGTGAGAGGAACTTTTGCCTGACCACACCCTAGTTAATTTACTATTGGTTAATATGGCGTACCAATACCGTGCGCCGATGTTGTAGGAAGCAGATAAGTCAGCGTTGTACCGTTTCCCATTTGGGAATATTGCTATTGAGTACTTCTTGTTGCTCCGCTTAATTTTGCCACTACCATCAAAGGCATAGGCACTGGTATATTTAGCGTTAACAAGCTTGACTTTTCCTCCTAACTCAGAGAATTTCTGAATCGTTAACTCAACCAATTTGTCTTTGCACCATTGATGGAATCTCTGTTTTTGCAAAGAACCGTGCTTTCCACCTTTGGCTTTCCAGTTAGACAAGTCCTCGAACACTATCACATTAACATTATGTTTTTGGGCCAACTCAACAATCTGCCTCGAAACGGTTTGAGCAATGTGTTTGTTGATGTTTTTAGACTTTCGATATAAGCCTTGGCAGAAACCCTTGGGTAAGTCTTGGTTGGTAATCTTCCGAGTTAGTTTTGACCGAAAAGCAATACGCTGCTTCCGCTGGTCACGACGGTCTATGTCTCTGGCAGGATTAATGAATTTCCTAGCTTTTACAGTACCGTCCTTGCCAACTATTGAGCAGGTTGCCGTTGTGTTTATACCAATATCAATAGCACAAACATAATCTGAATTGGGTAGATCTTTAGGGTTAATCTCAACGGGTACGGAAAGATGTACACGGCGCTTATTAGCAATAAAAAAGGGGGATAATGGCTTGGCTCCCTCTCTTGTATGCCGACTCTTCCCATGCTTTTTGACTGGAATCTTTTCCATCCAAACCCAGTCAGTACCATTCCAAATTTTTAGCTCGACAAAAGCGAAATTGGAAGAGTATTTAATTTGCTGCCCTTTGTACAACGCTGGATAGCTGTTGCACATTGAAGTTAGCTTAGGTGGCTTGTCGTACCGATGCTTCCTTTTTCCCCTTTTCCAGGCATCCCAACGAGTAACGAAGCTACTAACAATACCCAAGGCATCTTGAATAGCGGCGCGTCTTAGATAGCTGGGAAACTTGCCGAATGAAGGATGATTACCAATAGCTTTCTGGAAATACCAATAGTATTTTGGATTGAGGTTGTCCGCTGTTTTATGAATCAGCTTTTCTAGAGTATTAACTCTTTCCTTGCTAGTCAATTGAGAAAGGTTGCCCCAATTCCCGTAGCTAATTAGTACTAAGGGCTTCAGGAAGTATCGGTATTCAGCCACGGTAAGAAGCGCTAGTTGGCGTTGTTCTTGCGTCATTGTCAATTGCCAGACATCGGTTCGGATGTTTGGCTCTTTTTGGGCTTTTTTACGCTTAGTCCGCTTTTTAGCTTTCCTCTTAACCATAGCCTCGACCTCAGCTCTTATGAATCTCATGCTACTCTAATGTCATCTAGTTGTCAACTTAGCTCTGTATTTATTTCTCTGACGACAACCCGGCTTAAAACCCGCTCCCATTCAGCCTTTGTGCTAATTGCTCATCTTGTCCTTGTCACCAAGTTCAGGAATAGAACTTGTTTCCGTGCGATGATTGATAGACTCAAAGAAATATTTAGGGAAACCTTGCCTAAATGGGATGGCGAGTTGGTGGAATTTAAGGGAGAAAGCGACCTGTCATGAATGTCTCGCTAACCCCATCTAAATCGAAGATTCTAGATGGGGACTGCGCTCAACTATTTCGTTCAATTTCTGATGCAATTTCCGCCTTGGTTGGTTCTTGCGCCCCAGTATTACGGGTTACTCCGAATAGGGGTATAAGACAGAGGATAGTGGTGGCGATCGCGAATTGGGTTGTCAAGGCTTTTTTTCCCATGAAACGTCGTCCTTGGTTCGACTGAAGCCTTGCTGGTAATGATATCTGATTTTGTGGGGGGCTGCCATGATTACTAGGGGTGTCGCTGACAACCACGCGATCGCCAGATTTGGCTCGGAAGGGATTGGGTGTAATCCCTGAAGCATGAGGTCGTTTGGATTTTTCCATGGTAGAGCAATGAATTAAAGGTAAACTATTGAACGTCTAAAACCTAATCAGAAGTCAGTCGATACTATTTGCCATGGGATTGATGCGCTTTTCTCCAGGCTTGAGGTGGTATGCCGTTAAGTTGGCGAAACTGTCGAATAAAATAGCTAGTATCGAAATAGCCCACAGCTTCCGCGATCGCTTGTACGGATTGACGGGTTACCAAGAGTAAGCGACGGGCTTCTGCCATGCGCCGCTGAATAATCCAGCGACATACTGATTGTCCCGTCTGGCGTCGCACTAAGTCGGTTAAGTAAGCGGGAGAGTAACCCACAGCTTGGGCGACATCGCGCAGGCTAATTTGTTGGTGATAATTGGCTTCGATAAAGTTAAAGCATTCACTGAGTTGGGGGATGCAGGGAAAGACGAAGGATTGGTGTGTTGATGAAGAGGTATGAGCCGTAAATTCTCTAACAATAGTTCGGGTTTGGGTGTCATTTTCAATGATCAGAATGGTTTTCATGAGAAACCTACTCCTGTTCTTTAATTTGCAGTCTAGGACTATTTAAATTGGCAATGGGTAGCGAGCATCTCTCCCATTACAAAGATTTGGCAGTTGTTGACATTAAGGATTAAATGCCGAATCGCTTACCTGTTTACCCAGTTGCTGGCGTTGGTCAATCTGTTTTCTGGGGTTGAGAAGCAGGTTGTAGTTTTAGCGATCGCGAACGGAATGGGTGGCGGCTATCATCGAGATGAGGCGCGACTTTGAACCCCTTGTTTTGGGTTGGAATTTAATGGTGAAAGCGGGGATTTCCAACCCCAGACAGGGCTAATATAAGAGATGCCGCGATACTTGAGTTGTCGAATTCCTTCCACAGAAAGGGTGTCTTTCAGGATAGGTTTGCGCCAAGGCTTCCCTCGATAGTTGCCAACCGTTGCGGATTCAGTGCTGGGAATTGCAGTGGGATTTTTAGAGTAAGGAACGCCACGATAACAGAGTTGCATTGGCTTAGTTTCTCCTGGGAATAGCTAAAAATTTGCTCTTTAATTAATACGATACGGAAAGAAACGAAGCGATGCATTCACAGTTTCTGCCAAGTTGATGGTCAGAACTAGACAACGCTATGGCAAAATCCTGTCATTGACTTTGCCGAAAACTGCCAATCCCAGGATTGGGGTGAGTAATTGCCATAGGTACAATTGGCGAGATTCTTGTTCAATGGAACTATCTATTACACATAAGATGTAGGGACGCACCGACGTCTTATGTGTCAACTTAGAGCGAAAAGCAGGGGCGACAGGGGGATCAATCGGAGAATTGAGATCAGCTTACGCTACTCCAGATCCCCGACTTCTTGGTTTACTGCAAAATCATGAAGGTATTGAGTTACCAAGCTACCCAGGATAAGCGTACTCCTTGGCATAGTATGATTTGACCTGGGGAATGTGGGATAAAATTAAGAGGTAGAATTAATGGAATGGCAAGGCGTAATGACAATTATAGAAGCTCTGTCGGAGATCAAATATGTTGCCGATTCTCAGGGAAAAAAGACGGATGTCATTGTCCCAGTGGAAGTTTGGGAGACATTGTTAGCATCTTGGAAAGAATTAGTAGAGCAATTGGAAGAGCGAGAGGATATTGCTATTTTCCAAGAGTGGCTGCAAAAGCGAGCAGACGGAAAGGTAGAGACAATTTCTCTGGATGCTTTAGAGCAGGAATTGATTGGAGATGGTCTTGTATAACGTTGAAGTAACTAGCCAAGCACGTCGAGAGGTTCGGGAACTACCTGGTAATATGCGCCAGCGAGTAATTGGTCTACTCAAGGCGTTGAAAGAGGAGCCGCGACCTCACAATAGTAAACGAATGGATATAACTAAACTGGGAGGTGAACTATCTTTAAATATTGAGCTATACCGCATTAGGATAGAATCTTGGCGAATTTTGTATACACTTGAAGAAGAATTACAGTTACTGACAATTTTAGCCATTCGTAAGCGCCCTCCCTATCAGTATGATGATTTGCTTGAGTTGCTCGCTGAGGTGACTGAAGATGAAGAATAGCTTACCTGTTTGCCCAGTTGCTGGCGTTGCTCAAGCTGTTTTCTGGGGTTGAGAAGCCGGTTGTAGTTTTAGCGATCGCGAACAGAATGGGTAGCAGCTATCATCGAGATGAGGCGCGACTTTGAACCCCTTGTTTTGGTTTGGGGTTGAATGGTGAAGGCGTGAATTTCCAGCCCCAGACAGGGCTAATATAAGAGATGCCGAAAACTGCCAATTAATACGCAAAACCTCTATTTGTAGGGTGTGTTAGCGCAGCGTAACGCACCTTGAACACTAGGTTTTGGGAAGGAGCGATCGCAAGTATTAATGTTTGGAGAAGTTGGGCAGTTAAAAATTGGGGAAGGATGTTTGTGGCGGTGCAATCAGGGTGGGTTGGATTATCCAAATACACATAAGATGTAGGGGCGTACCGACGTGCGCCCTCATCCGATTGGGGAATACCATAATGTGATAAATTGTGATTGGATAAAGTTACCTATCCCCCTAATTTAACCTCTGGTGAAATTTAGCCGGAGATAGATAATAGGGTACAGCTTAGGGATAATTGATTCGGTAGGGGCACGATACTATCGTGCCCTAATCTAGTTCTCTTCAGCGGGTATTTATTTGCTATGACACAGCCAAAATTGTGGAACAGATTTGACCATTGAATCGGGCGCACGGGGCGTGTTGGGCGCACGTCGGTGTGTTGGGCGCACGGGGCGTGTTGGGCGCACGTCGGTGTGTTGGGTGCACGTCGGTGTGTTGGGCGCACGTCGGTGTGTTGGGCGCACGGGGCGTGTTGGGCGCACGTCGGTGCGCCCCTACGTTTCGGAATTCATCAAATCAGGTGCGCCCAACCACTACCTTTTTACCGTTACTCCCCACATAAACGACCCATGATCAACTCCCCATTGGCTAATCGATATATCCCCGTGGGTTCAATAATCGGATCACCGATTTTCCAAGGGCGACGAGTTGAGGATGAAGATTCTTCCCCATCTCCCGCAGGGGGAATTGACCTCACGGTCCCGGTCTGATAGGGTGTATCGTAAAGATCCCCAGGACGAAACGGGATACCCCCCGTACCCGTAATAAAGAAGCTACCCCGTTGCGGTTCATGGCGACGGGCGATGCAACTTTCAGCAATCAGTTTGTCGGTGTCGATTTGATTAGTCGATAAGGGGGTGAGGCTGTTGCGAACCGCGCTGTCGTCGGGTAGGGTAATCACGCCTTCCACAGCACCCGTGGCATTAATATCCACTCGGTCATTATGATCCAGGGTATCAGGATCAGTGCCTTTGGGGGCGGGAGCATAGGCAAAACCGAAGAATACGGGAGTATTAAAGGTGATATCGCCGCCTTTGCCATCTTGGGCGAATGCCAGGATATCGCTATCGGCAAATGCCAGGATGGTGTCAGCAGTTAGGGTAATATTACCGCCACCGCCGACTCCATAGG
Source organism: Coleofasciculus sp. C1-SOL-03 (assembly GCF_040220555.1). NCBI lineage: Bacteria > Bacillati > Cyanobacteriota > Cyanophyceae > Coleofasciculales > Coleofasciculaceae > Coleofasciculus > Coleofasciculus sp. C1-SOL-03. Next base: position 47,310 of record NZ_JAVJUO010000058.1, on the reverse strand, counting down.
CGACATCGGTTCTGATGTCACTGTCACCAAATAGGCGGATGTCGGAAGCCGTGATGGTAATCGCACCGCCGGCTGATTGAGTTGCGGAGGTTTCAATTGAGCCATTGTTGGCGGTGAGTTGTCCCGTGTCTACTGTGATAGTGCCAGCCGGGGCGACACCTGTTGATTGGGCGAGTAAACGGGCTTGGTTGGTGAGGGTGAAGGATTCGCTGGCGTTGATGGTGAGGCTACCGCCTAAGCCGTCTGGGTTGGCGGAGTCGGTGGAAGCGGATATCGTTGCGCCGTCGGTAATGGTGAGATTTTGGGTATCAATGGTGAGATTTCCGGCGGCACCATCGCCTGTGGTTTCTACGGAGAGTTGTCCTTGTCCGCGAATGGTGATAGATTCCGGTGCGGTGACGCTTAAGCTTCCTCCTTCACCACTACCAGAAGTGGCAGCGGAGATTTTGGCGTTATCTTGAAGGTTAATGGTTAAATTCTGTCCATTTTCAAAGGGTTGCAGGGTTAAGGCACCAGCGGGGGCGACGCCTTCGGTTTCGGCTAATAAGCCTATTTCTGTGCCTTTGAGGTTGATTTGAGAGGCATTGACATTAATACTACCACCTTCTCCTAAGCTGGTGGCAGTGGCGCTGGTGGTGATGGAACCGTTTTCGGCGGTTAGTTGTTCGGTGTTAATGGTGACGTTGCCAGCTTTGGCGGCGTCTGTAGATTGGGCGAGTAAACTGGCTTGGTTGGTGAGGTTGAAGGATTCAGTGGCGTTGATGGTAAGATTACCACCGACTCCAGAGGGATTGGTGGAGGAGGTGGAGGCGGAGATAGAGGCGCTATCAGAAAGATTGAGTCGCTGGGTGTCAATGGATAGGTTGCCAGCAGCACCATCACCCGTGGTTTCCACCGAAAGTTGACCATTACCGCCAATGGTTACGGCTTCGGGTGCAGTGACAGTTAGGCTTCCTCCCTTACCACTACCGGAAGTGGAAGCAGAGATTTGAGCGTTATCGGTTAAGTTGAAGTTAGTTGTGACAATTTCTATATTGCCGCCGTTGCCAGTAGAGTCAATTTCTGTATTGGCAAATAATCCACTATTAGGTCTTGTTTCTGTGATAGCGTTGGCAACCAATCCACTGATTGGATTTGGAAATTTGGCAATGCGGTTGGCATAATTCGGGTCGCTACCAGAAATCGTCACTCGGTCTATTGCGTTGACAAAAATATTGCCAGCTTGTCCCTGAGCAAAGGTTGTTGTTGTCAATTGTCCGCCAGCCGTCGCCTCAAATGTGCTAGTGGCATTCACTGTGATATCGCCTCCCTGCCCATCCCCTTTGCTGCTTGCACTTAAAGCTGCTCCATCTGCAATTCGGAAGGTTCGAGTATCAATGACAATATCGCCAGCGTCAGAAGTGGTATAGGTACTGGTAAATAACCCGGTGGGTAATCCACTACTGGGAACACTGCCTGAGATATCAACAACATCAGCATTGACGTAGATATTGCCTGCATCTCCACGGCCCCCCACACCAGAAACCAGTCGAGCTTCATTGGTTACTGAGAGCGACTCACTGTCGATAATAATATCACCCCCATTTCCACGGTTTTCTACACTAGAAACCAGTCGAGCTTCATTGGTTACTGAAAGCGACTCACTGTCGATAATAATGTCACCACCATTGCCCACTCCTCTATCTTGAGCCACAAGGGTGAATATATCGCTGCCTCTACCATCTAAGGTGACAGTACCACTAGCCTCTATGATTACATTGCCCGCATCCCCCTCTCCAAAAGTGGCAGTAACCAGTTGACCGATTCTAGCGTCGGCAACCTCTGGAGGAATACCAGTCAAAGAAAGTGACCCAGTGGTGATGCGGATGTCACCACCCCTGCCTACTCCTCCTTTTTCCAACCGACTTCTTGCAAAACCGTTATCAAAGGTGACGCTATCTTCGGCATCGATCACTATGTCCCCTGCTCTCCCTTGTCCCTCAATCGTGACGCTGCTGTTGAGTTCAGCACCACCAGTAACCAACAGGGATCTAGTGTTAATATTGATACCGCCACTGTCACCCATTCCTCCGGGACCAACAAGACTTCTGATAGTACTAGAATTATCCACGGAGACGGTATCGCTGGCGTTAATGGTTACACTTCCGGAATTTCCCTGACCAAAAGTGCTGGCATTCAGTTGAGCATTATTGCTGACAGAAAGCGACTCGGTAGTAATGTTGATGTCGCCACCTTGACCTACGGCTTCCTGTGCTACTGTGCTGAAGACAAAACCACGATTAAAGGAGACTGTATCGCCAGCGACTATATTTACATTGCCTGCATTTCCTCGTCCAAAGGTACTGGAACTCAGTCGAGCACCATTCCTCAAGAAGATTGAACCAGCTCTAGCAGTGATATCGATATTGCCGCCTTCCCCTGTTCCATAGTTCTGGCTATTAATCACGCCGCCATTAACTAAAACCGTTCCTGTGTCACTAGTAATAGTGATATCCCCGCCATTGCCAGAACCACGGGAGAAAGAATTGAGGTCGCCTGTTGTAATATTGTCAAAAGCGGTTAGAGCGATCGCTCCTCCATCACCAAAACTTGAAGAGGTTCTTACCGGACCGTCGAGTGTAATACCGCCGCGAGAGTTTATGACAACTGAGGGATTTCCCGCTCCCCCATTCATATAAATTGCTCCCCACCCTCCCTCTAGAGTCTGTGTAACTTCAATATCTCCACTCAATAAGGAGTTAGGCTGATACTGATTTGTTAACAAGACTCTTCCTGCCAAGGGAACTGAAGCAGCATCAGCAAATACAATTGTGCCGATGTTGATATCTGAACTCAATGGGCTAGGAGTGGCATATGCGGGCGCAATAAAAGTGCCGTTACCAGTTAGAAGTGGTCCACCGATTACATCAGAGTTGACTCCAGTGCGAATATCCAGGGTAGGTTCGCTTCTTCCATCAATAGATAAAGTGGTTCCATCTGCTAAATCTACCCTCTCTACTAAACCATTGTCCGGATCTGCACCTTGAATCCAGACAGAGCCGGGAATCTCTACTTTACCTCCCGCCAAAATGTGCAGAGAAGCTCCTCGATAGGCATTGATAAATACATCTCCGCTAGCTCGAATAATTGGGTCATGGGGACTAGATAAATTCCCCAAATTCCCATCCAACTGTTCAATCCGAAAACTCCCCCCACTCCAATAATGTGCATCGCCGCCCACATCAGCCGCACTTCGCAACACTATATCCCCACCGGAAAACAACCCCGAATCCGGATGATTCAAGGCAAAAATATCAATCCCTTGATTTCCCGTTACCAGCAGATTTACCCCAGCCGCAGCAATAAACGGATTGGTTTGACTATCCCGTATCGTTACCGTATCCTGTGCCTGTAGAGTTAAATCCCTCCCCGAACGCAACTGTCCCTGTAAATCCAGAGTCTCCCCATCTAAGGTCAGATTTCGTCCCGTGGTTAAATTCCCCCGATTAGTAATCTTACCCCCCGCCGCTTCTACAGCATTATAAAATAGCGCCCCAGGACTTACCGAGAGTAAACGACTACTGCGAGGTTGAGTGGCACTAAAAACCCCATCCTCACCCAACTCTATCCCCGACGCTGTGGTGGCGACAAAGGAACCTTCTATATCTAAACTGGCATTTTCACCAAATAAAATCCCATTGGGATTGAGTAAAAATAGATTCGCTTCACCTAAAACCCCTAACCTGCCCAATATAGTCGAGACATTATCCCCCGTAACCCGTGACAGGATATTTTCAATCCCATCCGGATTAGCAAAATAAACCCCTCTCCCTTCCCCAATATTAAACTCCAAAAAACTGTGAAACAGATTCGCGCCGCGAGTGGCGCCCCCATCAATTCTGTCACTGAGTATTTCCCGAATCATCACATCGGGGGTAACCACGGAATTTTCCGCCCCCAGGGTATCATCCGGTATCACCTGGGCGAAGACTCCCTCATTTCCCCCGGTTACCAGTGTGCCGATTAATCCGACAGTGCCAATGATAAACGACTGCCAACGCCCACCCAACTTGTTTATTTTCATCATGGCAAACGTCTCCTGAGAACAGTAATGAATTAAGCCATCCGGTTTTGATGTTGATCAGACGCACGTCGGTGTCAGGGCGCACGTCGGTGTCAGGGCGCACGTCGGTGTCAGGGCGCACGTCGGTGTCAGGGCGCACGTCGGTGCGCCCCTACGAATCTGGCAAAAGCGGGATGCTACGTCTGAATTCCAACCTAATCGTAAATTTGGTATCAAATATGACAAAATGCCCCTGAATAATATCTTGGCAAACCCCAAGTTTCGATACCAATTATGCCAGTAAATTTGATAGTTTTCTAGCCTTGTTTACCAAAATACCAGAACGTGATGGAACCTGTGATGCACTTAAGTGCAATCTGGATTGCCGAATTCTGACAAGCGGGTTGCACAATTACGCCAGGGGTATTGCTGAAAACTGCATGGCGACAGGAAGAACCCTTGTTCCAGTTGTTGTCGGAAATGTCTGGAACAATCGGGAATGGTATCTATCGATAACCTCTCGACAAAAGTCGCCCTGGGTTATTCCAGGGGTTTTTGTAGCTTTTGTTACTGTTTTGCTCTTTCTCGGTTCCAGCATCCCTCTAGGAAATGCTCTCGAAGAGTGGTTATTATAAGAGGCGGAGTCTCCCTAAGCTCATTCCCTTCTAAGAATTGGGAACGAGGCAAACGAGGAGGAAAAAAAGCAAGTTTTAGTAACAAAAATTAATTCAATTGGAGAACAAGCGGAAACTGACTAGAATAAAGTTAATCCGATGGTCACTGACTTGGACGCCGGGAAATCAATTTCCGGCTGAAAGCTAAAGTAAGCTAAAGTAAGCTAAATTGAAGGCTTTGAACCCGTTTCAACGGGTTTAAGCTTTTAGCCCGAACTTGAGTTCAGGGCTTCTTAGGTGTTTGTCGTGAGGGTTTCAACGTGGACGCCGGGAAATCAATTTCCGGCTGAAAGCTAAAGTAAGCTAAAGTAAGCTAAATTGAAGGCTTTGAACCCGTTTCAACGGGTTTAAGCTTTTAGCCTGAACTTGAGTTCAAGGCTTCTTACGTATTTGTTGTGAGTGTTTCAACGTTTATGGCGCTAAAGCGCAACTACAAACGAAATGAAAAGCCAACACCGCCGATTCCAAATCCGCCCCTTTCTCCTGGTTCTATTCCTGTGCAGTCTCACTTTCAGTTTGAGTCTAAGTCAGGTTTCCTTTACCCTTACCCCCCTCAAATTTAGCCCCATCGCCACCGCCCAAACCCTTAATCCTAATCAACTCGTCGAACAAGGTATCCAACGCTACAAAAATGGTGATGTTTACGGCGCCATCGAACCTTGGCAAACCGCCTTAACCCACTACCAAAACACCAATAACCCCGCCAGCGCCGCCATTGTTCAAGAAAACCTCGCCCGCGCCTATCAACACCTGAACCAAAGCGAAAAAGCCCTCACCTATTGGGAAAATGCGATCGCCTATTATCGCCAAATCGCTGATACCCCCCAAGTAGCGCGGCTTCTCGTGGAAAAAGCCCAAACTTATACTAATATAGGACAATCCAGAACCGCGATCGCACTTTTATGTAATCCCTCCCCGAACGACTGTACCCCTGATAGCGCTTTAACCCTTGCCCGTACCAGCCAAGACAAACTCACCGAAGCCGCCGCCTTAGGGAGTTTAGGTGAAGCGTTGCGGCGACGAGGCGACTACAAAAGCGCCCTCACCTATCTGCAAGCCAGCTTAAATTTGGCAACAGAAATGGGTAATATCGCCTATCAAACCTCAACCCTAACTCGTTTGGGAAATACCTACCTCAGCCTTGCCAATATCCATTATCGCCGCGCCAACTCTGCAACCATTCGCGGCGATACCATCGAAGCCGATAAACTCAAAAAACAAGCATTAAACTACGACAGCGAAGCCCTCACCGTCTTTCAAACCAGCCTCAACCTCGCCCAAACCCAGAACAATCCCCTGGGACAACTGCGATCGCTCCTCAATGCCATTACTCCAGAATACCGCACCCAGTCTACCCGCCACACCCTCAAACAAGCCCTCTCCCTCCTAGAAACCCTACCCGATTCCCGTGATAAAGTCTATGGGGCGATCGATTTAGCCCACGTCCTGACTCAAGGAGACACAAACGCGACAACCCAATGCGTCACCCCAGAATCCCCCAGCCAAACCTTACACCTCCTGCAACAAGCCGTCGCCATCGCCCAACGCCTCCAAGACAATCGCGCCCAATCCTTTGCCCTCGGTGAACTCGGTCATTTCTATGAATGTCGTCAAAACTACTCCCAAGCCCTAGACTTGACCCAACAAGCCCGATTAGCCGCCGACCAAGACCTGCTAGCCAAAGATAGCCTCTATCTGTGGGAATGGCAAGCCGCACGCCTGTATAATGCCCAAGGAAACCCAACTCAAGCCATTGAAACGTATGATCGCGCGATCGCAACCTTAGAAAGTATCCGAGGTGATATTCTCCTCGCCAATCGCGACATCCAATTCGACTTTCGCGATACCGTTGATCCCCTTTACCGACAACTCATCGAACTCAGATTAGAACGCGCCTCCCTCTCCTCAACCCCACCGGCTGAGAAAACCAAAACCCTCACCTCGGTTCTCAACACCGTTGACTCCCTCAAACTAGCCGAACTTCAAGACTATTTCGGCGGCGATTGTGTCTTAACCGCCTTCAACCAAGAACGAGTGGATTTAGTCGGAGAAAACACCGCCACTGCTGTCTTTAGTTCGATCATTTTACCAGACCGCACCGCCATTATTGCCAGTTTTCCCAACGGTGAAAAACGACTCACCTGGATTAATATTGACCGCGAAACCCTCAGACAAGACATCAATACCTTTCGTCGCGGACTCGAAAGCTTTTTTAGAACCTATAACCCCCAACCCGCCCAGAAACTGTACGACTGGATTATTCGCCCCTTTGCCACCGATTTAGACCAAGCCAACATCAAAACCCTAGTCTTCATTCAAGATGGTATCCTACGCAGTATCCCCATGGCAGCCCTCCACGATGGCGAGAAATTCTTAGTCCAAAACTATGCCATTGCCACTACACCAACCCTAACCCTGACTGACCCCAAAACCCTCAACCGCCAAGACCTCCTAGCATTAGCCTTAGGATTAACCCAATCCGCGATTATCGATGGTCGCGAATTTCCCCCTTTACCGAATGTTTCCTGGGAAATTAATCAGGTAAAAACACTACTCCCTAGAAGTAAAGGATTACTAGATGAAGACTTCACATCAACTCGCTTACAACAGGAATTAAACCAAACCGTTTACCCCATCCTACATATCGCCACCCACGGTGAATTTGGTGGTGATCCCGAAAACACATTTATCGTCACAGGAAACAATGAAAAACTCACCATTACCGAACTGGATAGAAAGCTGCGGACAGTTTCCCGCCGTTCTGAACCCGTAGAACTCCTCACCCTAACCGCCTGCCAAACTGCTGCTGGAGATGACCGCGCCGCCTTAGGTTTAGCGGGTGTCGCGGTGCAAGCTGGTGCCAGAAGTGCTTTAGCTTCTCTTTGGTTTATTGATGATGCCACAACTGCCCAAATTGCCACGGATTTTTATGCCAACTTACGCGATTCTAGCATCAGTAAAGCCGAGGCACTTCGCATAGCTCAAATTTCGTTAATTGAAGCTGGGGGAAGAACGACTCATCCGGCTTATTGGGCGGCTTTTATTCTGATTGGCAATTGGTTATAACTGAGGTCTTGCATCTTGAGCAGTAAGTTCCAGCATCAGCCAATAATATCAGGTCCGGTGGAATACTTACACTATCGGTACAGACAAGGCAGAGGGCAGAAGGCAGAAGGCTCCAAGGGAAGGAGGAAGGTTGCAAGGTAAAAGGGAATAATGACTGTTTGAACGGACATGATATAACTCAAGTTCTTTGCTAAGAGCTTAAATCCGTTTAAATGGACTTAAACTGGAGATGTAGTCAGCTTTAGCTGACTTGAGCTTTTAGCCTTGGGTTTAAACCCAAGGCGGTTTAAGTTAGCATGGCTACACCCCTACACCCTACTACACCCTACACCCCTACACCCTACACCCTACACCCCTACACCCTACACCCTACACCCCTACACCCTACACCCCTACACCCCTACACCCTACACCCCTACACCCTACACCCCTACACCCCTACACCCTACACCCCTACACCCTACACCCCTACACCCCTACCAATGACCAATGACCAATCAACAATCAACAATTACCTGCGTAATTCTTCAACAACTTGTGTCAATCGCTGACCCTGTTCACTGCCATTTTCTGCCGCTTGTAAATTTTCTAACTCAGCTAAATCCTTAAGTAAATCTTCAAGTAAAATACTTGCCTCATTTCCCGACGCTAAAACTTCCGCCAATGCATCATACCACAACCCTGCCTCAGCATATTGCTTCGCTCTTTCTAGGGGATCAATACTATCAGAAAAAATCCCTGGCGTCTGGACAACATCAATATCCGCCCCCGCCACTAAAGCGCTAGAGGGGGAGTTCGGGTTGCACAGAAGCACAACTCTCCAACCGTATCTTTGTCCAACAGATAAACCAGGTTTATCCTTTGGTAACGATAATGTCATGATTCCCGGAGAACTTTGTAGCGGAATTTCCTGGATTACGTTACGACTCCCACTTGACCCATATTCATAGAGTTGAAAGATTATCTCATAAGGTTGAGCATCCGGAACAAACCAAGCGAAGGTGGGATGAGTAGAAGCCGTTTGTCCCACATGGCTTTGAGGGGCAAGGGCTGTTAAACTTATTTGTGCATCACCCGTACAACCGCCTCTTCTCCCTTCTGAACCATCCTCAAAGGGCGACAGCAGATCAGCAGGAGGTTGGTATAGTCGTCCACCCGTTGAACCGGTATGCGTTGGATCAGGTGCGCCCTCTCCATTTTTCTCGTCAGCGAACGCGACACCGCCTAGTATCAATGACAAACTGAGAAAAGCACTGATTAAGAGTTTACCATTAAATTGTTTTGTTAGCCGCCATAAAATTTGTATCATTGTCTTAGCTATTTAACGCTTTATTTACAGCATACAATCCAAAAACTGAGCATCTCATGCCTATAAGTGTAAACCTGATGACAGAATTGGGATGGTTTGATCACAAGATCCCGTTATTGTCCTGGCTGAAAACTACATAGCCTGTTCTGTGCTGATGATTGCCCAAAATTGTAACCCTTTAAACTCCATTGTTTCAGCCATTTGTTTCAGGATATTTAACCCGAACAGGATAAGGCTGTAGAGACGTAGCATGCTACGTCTGGAACAACGTTACCCTAATCCCAGATAATGTTGTCGATACAGGAAAGTTCAGGAAAAGTTCAGGAAAAGTTTATAACTAATATTCTGTTATGTTATGTAAATATAATTGAAGCTCTTACCCATGACAAATGATACAAAATCCGGATTAGCGATCCTTGTTATAACCGGGAGCATGTCAGGGAAAGCATACAATGTTCACGCTAACCTGATGGCGTTGGGTTACTCTTCGAGAAGGCTCCGCCTACGTTCCTCAACCCAACCTACTTGCGTTGATATGCACCCTTATAACCTAGTCCGCGTAGGCGGACTTTGTTTGTTTAGCAGTGATTTCAATCGCCTCCTCTTGCTTACCAGAACCACGCTTTTGCCACAGACCAGGTTAATTCACAAACGGTTCCTTTGGGAGAATTAGGAAACCGCCGAAACGTTCCTCGCAGTTGTCGAGCCAGATTTTTTGCCTGCTGCGTTCCCCGACCTCGCCATTGATCTAAGTTATCAGATAATGCGTCTAAACCCACGCCATTATCGATAATGCGAAGAACATTCTCACCGTTCTCTTGGGTGCAAATTACACTCAGACGAGTCATCCCAACAGCGTATTTCCCTACATTACACAACGCTTCTTCTAAAAATCGGCACAACCCCCGCTTTTGGTCGAGGCTTAAATATCGACTTTCTAGAGGTTCAAATTTATTAATTTTAACTTTAATGGTTTGAAAACAAGGAAAATCACGAGTTATCGTATTATCATAAACTTGATAGAGAATCTCATGAATTGGTGCATGTAAATCTAATTCCAAATTACCTCCTAGATAAATATTTTCACCTTGGGTTAACGTTTCTCGGCGAACGGATTCATAGACGGTGCGAATTTCTTGGTTCAACTGTTTCAGTTCAGATAACAACAGTTCGGAGTATAAATGGTTTTCTTGAGCCGTGCTTAAAATCCGCGCCAGTCTTTGCAAGGGTCCATTGTGGATAGTATCAAATGTATGGTCAATAATAAATTGTCGCTCTTGCAGTCGTAACCTCAAATCCTGTTGATGTCGATAGAATAACCCAGCGGTGAGTCCAGCACCATTAAAAACAAGAGGAAGAATTGCCGGAACCAGGGGAATCCACCACCCTAAAATCAACCCGAAATAACAAATACCCGTTAGTCCAATACTAGCCATCCCCAATCCCACCAAAATCTTTAAAGGGGATTGAAATAGCCGACCCAGACTAATACCGAAAACCCCCCAGGCAAAAATCCACAAATATTCCCATCCATCTGACCAAACCTGTAAAAGGGGACGCCCATCCAGAACAGCACTGATAATTTGACTCACCGCATGAGCTTGAATTTCCGCTCCATAAACCAGTTTAGGGTTAACACCCGTAATCGCCGCCGAATTTACGATATCTTTAACACTGGCAGCCGTTATACCAACTAAGACGATGCGATCGCGAATCCAATCCGGTTCAACATGTCCACTTTTGATATCATTAAGTGAGATCACTCTAAACGGTTTTCGACCACTGCGAAAATTGAGCAAAATCTGATTTCCGCCAGCATCAGCTCTCACATATCCCCCAGAATTGGGTTGAAACCGAGTCAGTTCAGTGGAACCAAACCGGATAGCATTTGGGTCACGAATCCCCGGTTCTAAGGGAATTCCTTGACTAGATAAATAGGTTTGAGCCAGACGTAGCGTCAAAGACAACTTACGCTCTCCCTGAGGAGTAGAAATGCGAAGCAGGCTGCGTCTGAGATAACCATCCCTATCCAGAACCGCATCAGCAAATCCAGCTTGATCAGGAGGCAAATCGGGTGGTGGGCTAACAGTAAACCCCTCGCGATCGCGCAACGCTTTCTCAATCGCAATTAAGTTTTTGCTCTCTCTAAATACTTCAACCAGTTTAGCGTGACCTGGCTCAACGGGTAAGTCTCTAAAGATATCCAGACCAATCACATTCGGTTGATAGTTCTGTAATAGTCTCAGGAGTTCAGCAATATCTTGATCAGGGATAGGATAGGTTCCTACCTGCTGGATATCACCTTCATCAATCCCGACAATCACAATTCGTTCATCCATAGGTTCAGGAGGACGCAGCCGCAGAAAATTATCCAGCGCTACCCATTCCAAAAATTGCAGCGAACCCATCAGACGAGCCAGCATGACCAGTCCAATAATAATCAATCCTGGCAAAGCCCCGACCCGCCAGATGGCAAGTTCTGCTTGAATGTTTCGCCAAAGGTTACGCTGCACAAGGAACAGGGAATAAGGAACTCTTAACCGGAAATAGGCAATAATGACAAAGGACAAATGATCAATGACTAATAACTAATCAATTAAACCTTCCTCCTTAGCACGCATCTGGGTTTGAATCCGAATATTTTTCCCCGGTTCCGGATAAACGCCCAAAGCGTCTTGAACCTTCGTCCAATAATGACGCACGGTGCGTTCAGCAACATTCATCTGCTGAGCGATCGCTTTATCTTGTAATCCTTCTTGAAAGGCTAGGGTCAACAGTTCCAACCATTCTGGCTTAACTTCCAACCCCGTTCGCATCTCTTTTGGCGTGTAAACCACTCCCTGAAGCGCCCAATCAACCTTAGTTAACATTTCCTTAAGTGGCAGACTTTTGTCTACAATCGTAAAACCCCCTTCATGAGTCGCGATCGCCGGTTTGAGACGCACCAGTGAGCGGACATGAGCACTTTGAACCACAATATTCAGGGTAGGATACTGCTCCATCAAGGTTCTCAACAGTTGAATCCCTGTCTCCGTTCGCGCCATGTCTCCAGGTTGCTCTGGAATAGACAGATCCAGAATCGCCAAATCCGGTTGAGCGCCCTCGACTTGTTGTTGAGCGCCTCGTGCAGTTTGAGCGGTGATCACGTCTGCTTCTGGGTACTGTTTTGTGAGCAGATTCACAGTTCCATCCAAGACGGCTTCGTGATCATCAACCACGAGAATTTTTGACTTGACTCGCTTTGGTGAATTTAGACTCATATTCAAATCCGTCGCAGTCTAGGGTTACTTTGGGGAGCTGAGGTTGGGGCGATCGCCAACGGAAGTGCCAAGTGACCATCAGCTCCTTTCTCTTATAAAAGCACTGTCCTCCGGTGACAAAGTGAAAAGCTTCCTTAAGATAGTCCAAATCTTTGAGACTCGATGGACAAACCACTGTTGATTGATGAGGATAAAAGAGTTGAACTCTAATATCACTGAACTTCCCCTGTTTCGTTAAGCGGACATGAATGGATAGTTGGGTGGAAACCTCTGAGGGAAGCATACCAATTTTTTCAGTCTGGCATTGTTGAAACCCTCTGAGTATACCTCTGGTGTTGGTGTCATTGCTCCAACGGGATGTACCCCCTTGGGATAAGGTAATTCGCAGTAACTCATCTAAGGCGATTAAAATCACTCGAGAGCACTCAGGAGACTCATCCTGCCAATCCCCCGGCAGTTCCATCTGAATGTTAAGCTGGGGATTGTAAGTTTGCCACAGTTCGAGCAAATACTGTATGGCTAGGGGCAAACTTTCCTCAACAAAAGGAGGCGATAGGCGATCGCTCAATTGTCCCAGAGAATGATGGAACTTTTCAATCCCCTTTAACCAGCCTCGGACATGCTCCAGGGAAATCTCATGAGTATCTCCCAGCCATAACTCTAAGCTGCGACGCATCGCCAATGACTCTTGCAACAACCCATTCCGAATTCGCTCAGTTTCACAATACAGTTGAAACCCTCGCCTGCGTTCCCACCATCGTAAGGCTCGTCGCGCCCTAGAGTAGGATAGGAATATCCCCACACAGATGGCTGCACCAGCACTCAAAACGACAGACTCTAGGACAATCAAATAGGAAGCATCAACCATTTTGGGATCATCAATTTTGCTTGGATTAGCAGACTCAGACCAGAAAGCAAGCGATCGCAGCACAGACTCCTTGCTTAAGCAAGATGGTAAGAACACTAAGACTTCAGCCTTAACTGATTGTATGCCAGTACCGTTAGCGGTGTTGTTTACACGTCGCAGCCCATTGCTTAAGATTTAAAAGCGTTTCAAGTCCATACTAGGAGTCTTAGAGCAGTCGCCCATTACCGAAATTGACCAAGTTGGTTGCCTTTTTTGGCTGATCGAATGACACAATCTTGCCAGTCCTTTTGCCGAAAACTGCAAAAAACACCATTACCCTGAAAGGGCGGGTAAGCTGTTCGGCATTTAAACCTTAATGTCAACCACTGCAACATCGTTGTAATACGAGCCAGCAAGATCGCTACCCATTCCCAATTTAAATGCGTGACAGCTTCAGCGACTTGAATAGTAGGTAGGGTGTCGGGCGTTAACTCTTAAGGGAAATTTAATATCTGAACGACTATTCAGGTGTTACGCTAAAAAAAATATCTGAAGACCTGTTCAGATATTGAGTAAAACTCTATTTTGGAGAGAAGCAATGACCACTGCCACTCAAACCCAATGTGCCTGTGACTCCTGCGTGTGCATGGTAAGCACCGAGTCAGCCGTGCAGAAAGACGGCAAATACTACTGTAGCGATGCTTGCGCTAACGGTCATCCCAACGGTGCTGGCTGTGGACATTCAGGTTGTGAATGTCACGCTTAATGGTTCACCAACGCCACATATAGTCGGGCACGATAGTATCGTGCCCCTACGAATTATGATTTAGCTTTATCGACGAGAAGCCTAACGATCTAATCGTGATTGACCTGTGATTGCCAATCTTGAGTCGTGTCCACTGTCGTAACCAGGGACTGTTCAGCCTCGGTGAAAGGTTCAGCCGTGGCTTGTTGGCGACTGAGTAAATCCACCGTTGCATCGGATACATCTCCCGTGCGAGATGAGAGGCGATCGCGTAGGACTTCCATGGGGGCAGTGCAGTGTAGAATCTGTAAGGGCAACTGATGTGCCTGGGCTTTAGCGATCGCATCCCCGCGAAATGCCTGTCGATCATATTTAGCATCGAGAATCACCGGGAAGCCCTGCTGTGCCAACATAATGCCTAATTCTAACAGGCGATCGTAGGTTTTCTGGTTCATCTGGGGGGTATAGAGTTCATCAGTACCCTTGTGATCTAACGGAATACCCGCTAAATGTTTCCGTACCGCATCAGAACGCAGGTGAATCGCCCCCAACTGCTGCGCCAATTGTCGCGCGACTGTGCTTTTCCCTGAACCTGATAACCCGGACATAATCACAACTTGTCCGGAATTCGTTTTCGTATAGTCCCAAGCCAGTCGATAATAATCGGCTGCTGTGTTAGCGGCGTCTTGCTTCGTCTCCTCCGCAACCGCCGGATCATCAAGTAAAAAGGAGGTAACTTTTGCCCGCACATAAGCTTGGCGACATAAGTACAAGGGCAATACCTGCAACCCTTGCCAATCCCCAGTTTGCTCCAGATAGGTATTCAGAAACACATTCCCCAACTCCTTAGCCCCCCGCGCATCCAAGTCCATTACCACAAAAGCGATATCATACATCACATCCACAAAGCGGAAGGGTTCATTAAACTCAATCCGATCAAACAGTTGAATCTGATCATGCCACAGGCAAATATTTCTCAGGTGTAAATCCCCGTGACATTCCCGAATCCGGTTATTTTCCAGACGCTGTTCTAATAACGCCTGTCGTTGGGCAAAAAAGCGATCGCTAAATTGTTTCGTTTCGTTAAACTGCTGTTGGGTTTGCGCCCTACCGATATAGTGTTCCGTTTGCTGATAATTTTCGTCAAACGCCTCACGAATTTGGGCAGGTGTCCCAAAACTGCGAATATAGTCATTGGTTTGGCTTTGAGCATGGAATTGGGCCACAACTCGTCCCAGGTTCTCCATATCCGTTGCCGTCAAATTGCCTTGCTCGAACCGTTTGCTAAACAGGGCATCTTGGGGAAATTGGCGCATTTTCAGGGCATATTCTACGGGCTGAGAGTCATCCCCTAGAATCAAGCGATCGCCCTTTTGACTAATTGGCAACACGTCTAGATAAATCTCCGGTGCTTGGGGTTGATTCATCTGCAACTCTTGCCAACAGAAATGCTCTCGTTTCTCCAACGTGGAAAAATCTAAAAAGCTAAAGTTAACCGCTTTCTTGACTTTATAGGCATAAT
Organism: Coleofasciculus sp. C1-SOL-03; assembly: GCF_040220555.1. NCBI lineage: Bacteria > Bacillati > Cyanobacteriota > Cyanophyceae > Coleofasciculales > Coleofasciculaceae > Coleofasciculus > Coleofasciculus sp. C1-SOL-03. Next base: position 31,845 of record NZ_JAVJUO010000058.1, on the reverse strand, counting down.
CCCCGGTCAGAAACACGTAAGACACATGAGTTTGAATCAAATCAATAGGAGTTTGAACCGGATGAGGATAAAAATCCGGTTGCTTCATTTGATGAATTAGATCCGACATCTGTAACTATCCCTCAAACTTTCACAAATGGCATAAGACCAATGACAAATAACGTAGGGCTTGCTTCTCAAGGGCAGCGACTTTTTCACCCTGAACATTTATTATGTCTACCTATTAAAAAAAGCCAGGGATAATCTTGTGTTCCCTGGCTCGAAAAACGATGTCTCTAACGTTAAATTTCTTCTTCGTTCGCTAACAAGGACATTGCTTCATCGACCTCAGATTCCTCAGAGGGTTCAGTTGGCATCGTGGACGGACCGAGGATATTAACAACGGTTCGTTGGGGATCATCCATCGCAGTAGCACCTGCTGGCAATAGAATTTCATGAACATGCAAGCTGGCACCGATATCCAAGTTGGAGATATCAACCTCAATGGCTTCTGGAATATTATCCGGAGCGCATTCAACTTGAAGTTCCGTCATGACATGTTCTAAAATGCCGCCTTGCTTCACGCCAAACGCTGTTCCCACCAAATTTACAGGTAAGGAGATTTGGATAGTATCCTGACTTGCCACTGAGAAAAAACTCAGGTGATAGACGATTGGCTTCCAGGGATGAGTTTGCACTTCTCGCAGCAGTGCTTTTCCCTTCCAAGACAGGTCAGGAATATTGACCTGAACAGGGGTATGGTTAACATCAGCCTGTTTGAGTAAGGTTTCTGCGGCTTTAGCTTCAACCGTGAGAGCGACGGATTCAGCACCCTTGTGACCATAGAGTGTGGCGGGGATTAAACCCTCTCTACGTAAGGCTTTAGGCTTAATTCCCTCGGCTCGTTTTTGACATTCAACTTTAACGTCCATAGCTAATCGTTTGGTTCAAGTATTGGTGTTGGTGATTCGTTATTTGTCTTATGTCTTATGTCATTCGTCGTTCGTCATACTTGCTTTTGGAGAATCAAGTTACGTCACAACAGGAGACAAAGAACAAACAAGCAAGGACAAAAGACCAAGAACAAAGGACAAAGAACAAGTTTATCCCGATGTTACTGGGATACCATTAGCGTCGAGTAATGCTCGTTTGGGTCCATGGATAGGATCTTCTACGATGATAGTCTGGTCACGGCTGGCACCTAAAGACACGAGTGCGATCGGCACGTCCATCAGTTCTGCCAGGAACTTTAGATAAGCTAGCGCCTGCTTGGGTAAATCGTCCAATGTCCGACAGTGAACAGTAGATTGTTGCCAACCGGGTAACGTTTTGTAGATCGGTTGACACTGAGCAAACCGACGTGCATTGCTGGGAAAGTCTTCACAGCGTTGACCATTGATTTCGTAGGCGACACAAACCTTGAGTTCTTCTAGGGTATCAAGAACATCAAGCTTGGTGATTGCCAGACAATCCATCCCATTGATCCGAACCGCATAGCGCCCAATAACCGCATCAAACCAGCCGCAGCGACGGCGGCGTCCGGTTGTTGTACCAAATTCCGCACCGCGATCGCATAAGAGTTGTCCCTGTTCGCCATGAAGTTCCGTGGGAAATGGTCCTTCACCGACGCGGGTGGTATAGGCTTTAGCCACACCAATGACCCGATCAATCATCGTTGGTCCTACCCCCGCACCCACACAAGCACCACCTGCTACTGGGTTGGAGGAGGTGACGTAGGGATAGGTTCCATGATCCAAGTCCAATAACGTCCCTTGCGCCCCTTCAAATAAGATATTGCGTCGTTGTTGAGTCGCATCATAAATTTTCAGCGAACAGTCAACTACGTGAGGACGTAATCGTTCAGCATACGCTAGATACTGATCGATCACCGTCGCCGGATCTAGGGGCGCTAAATTATAGAGTTTTTCTAGAACAGCATTTTTATAATTAATTGTCCAATTAAGCTGTTTGCGTAGGATATCGGCGTCCATGAGATCGACAACTCGAATACCAATACGCTCAGATTTATCGGCGTAGGTTGGACCAATTCCTCGACCTGTGGTACCGATTTTATGGTCACCCCGTCGCTCTTCCGATGCTTGGTCGATTAACCGATGATAAGGCATCGTGACGTGAGCTGTTTCGGAAATGAGCAGTTTTTGGGTAGAAATGCCTAATTGTTCGAGTTGGTCAAGTTCACCAATCAGAACTTGGGGGTCAATGACTGTCCCCGATCCGATAATACATTCTGTTTCTGGATATAAAATCCCAGAGGGAATCAGGTGCAGCTTAAAGGTTTGACCCTGAACCACCACGGTATGTCCCGCATTGACCCCCCCCTGGTAACGGACGACGACATCTGCGGACTTGCTTAGTAAGTCGGTGACTTTACCTTTTCCTTCATCGCCCCATTGGGCACCGATTACAACAACGTTAGCCAAGGGTTTATTATACGCGCTAAAGTTTACACAAATCACCATTATGTGCAGCAGGTGCGATCGCTGTCAATCGATTTGGTGATTCGTCATTTGTCATTCGTCATTCGTCATTTGTCATTCGTTGCTCCCCTCCCTCATCTTCCCCATCTCCCCACACCCGACACCCGACACCCGACACCCCACACCCCACACCCGACACCCCACACCCGACACCCCACACCCCACACCCGACACCCGACACCCGACACCCCACACCCCACACCCGACACCCCACACCCCACACCCCACACCCGACACCCCACACCCGACACCCCACACCGAAACCTCAGAAAATCTCAGGGACAAACGTTTGTGTAGACATAGGCGGACGGTGATACTCCGATTCCGGCTGTCGGGGGGGTAATTCAATCGGGTCTGGTGTTAAATCTTTATAGGGAATCAGACTTAACAGGTGAGAAATACAATTAAGACGGGCGCGTTTTTTCTCATCGGCTTCCACCACATACCACGGCGATTGCTTAATATCCGTCGCCGCAAACATTTCATCCTTGGCTTTAGAATACTCCACCCAGCGAGCGCGAGACTCTAAATCCATGGGACTGAGTTTCCAGCGCTTGGTGGGATCTTCCATGCGTTGACGAAAACGGCGTTCTTGCTCATCGTCACTCACGGAAAACCAATACTTGATCAGAATAATTCCCGATCGCTGAATCATGCATTCAAATTCTGGACACGATCGCAGAAACTCCTGATACTCCTCATCCGTGCAAAACCCCATCACTCGTTCCACACCCGCTCGATTGTACCAACTGCGGTCAAACAGTACCATTTCCCCGGCTGCTGGCAAATATGGCACATAGCGTTGAAAATACCATTGGGTTTTCTCTCGTTCTGTGGGTGTCCCCAGCGCCACAACTTTACACACACGGGGATTCAAGCATTCTGTAATCCGCTTGATTACGCCACCTTTCCCGGCTGCATCCCGCCCTTCAAAAACGACGACAACTTTTAATCCCTTTTGTTTAATCCATTCCTGCAATTTGACTAACTCAACCTGCAACCGACGCAATTCCCGTTTGTAAACTTTTTTCTTCAATTTCTTGGATTTGCCTTTGTCGGTTTTCACTTTTTCTTTTTCTTTGACTAGGGAATTTGTTTGATCTGTCACTTTTCCGTTGGTTGACTTGTTGGACATTATTTAAGATAGCTCTCGCTACTCTAGCTCAGGAAATCATAGAAAACCGCTATACAATATTTTTTTGTATCAAAAATCACTCCCCAGCCTGAAAGACCTGTTGAACCGTCAACTTTAGATCAGGGAACGTGGGTGAAACAATGCGGTCATCTCCCCTAAACTGACTCACCTGATACTCACTGTCAATGAGTTGGTAAACACTAAATGTCGGTCGTTTGGGGTTACCAATGTAGAATGTAGCGCCTCCCCCCTAATCCCAGATAGTCCACAATCCAATACTCAGGAATACCCATCGCCTCGTAGTCTTCCAGCTTCAGCGCATAATCATCACTCCAATTAGTCGAAACGACCTCAACCACCAGACGTGTGGAAGACCCTTGAGTAATAATAGATTCTCGTTCCCATCGGGGATCATCTCCGATAGTTTGGGAATTCAACACAATCACATCCGGTTCATATCCGGACTCATAAGGGATGGGTTTGATCACGCATTCCTTGGAAATAAAACTCTGATGTAAAGCCCTGCGGATTTCAACGTTCAGTTCAGCGACAAGGAAACCGGCTATCCGTGAATGTTTGCCAGTGGGTTTAGGCATTTCAATAATTACTCCATTGTGAAGTTCATAATGGTGTTCTGATTTCTCTGGATACCAAGCAATAAATTCATCGAATGTTACAGGTTTAGGTAAGGCTTGAATCATGGTGTGTGGGGAGAAAGGTTTCTCAAGGATGATTTCCCCACTTGAGGAAACCGTCCTGATTATCTTAACTGGAATGGTACTGACGCCTAAGCTGGTGGGCAATGCCCACCCTACAGGATATCAAGGGTTTCGGCAATCCCCATATACACGCTTTTCAGTGCCATGAATCTTGACTGGGCTTTGGCTAACACAGAAAATCTAGCGACTATGGCGTGAGCCTCCGATAAGGTAACATTGTATCAATTCCTGTAATTGTATCAATTTGTAAACAAGCACCTGACGAACTACAATTGTCTATGCAAACCATCGTTGCTCCTAGCCTTCATCCCTCCCACCGAACTCCAGGACATCCCCTTAAACTGGTTGTCTTGGGCGATAGCCTAATCTATGGATTTGGTGATCCCGAAGGAGGGGGCTGGGTTGAACGGCTACGACGCCAATGCATGTTACCCGAGAGTCCCGGTCATGTCCTCTACAATTTGGGCGTCCGAGGTGATGGTGTCAAGCAAGTCGAAGAACGTCTCGAACATGAGTTTCGCCGTCGGGGGGAACTGAGAAATCGCGTCCCTGATGCCATAATTTTATCTGTAGGCGTGAATGATTCTGCCCGTGTCGGACGTTCCACAGGTCGTAATTATACAGACTTTGAGACTTTCCAACAGGAACTGGCAAATCTACTCAACCAAGCCCAGCGCTTATGTCCGGTTCTGTTTGTGGGAATGGTTCCTGTGGATGAAACGAAGATGCCTTTTCTAGATTGTTTCTACTATACTCATGATGATCAGTATCGCTATAAAGAAGCGACTCGTTTAGCTTGTCTGAGACGCCAGATTCCTTATCTGGATATTTTTGATCTCTGGATGAATCGGGGAACTCAGTGGTGGACTAAGCAACTGTCTTCAGATGGACTTCATCCCAATGTGATGGGGTATCGGGCGTTGCTAGATGATGTTCTGGATTGGGAACCATTCCGTCATCTTTAAACAATTTTGTCGGCTATAGGTCTAAGGCGGGACATTTTGGTTAGGAAAGGGAACAGGGGACAGGGAACAGGGAACAGAGAACAAATTTGTCCCGGCTTGGGTTGGTAGCCTTTTGTCTTATGTCTTATGTCTTATGTCTTATGTCTTATGTCTTATGTCTTATGTCATACTCGCTCCCTGGAAAAGCCAGCCACGTTATTTGTCTGTGGTTATTGAGAATACTCGATTGATTCAATGTAAACGATGTCAAGGATAAGGAGAAGGACGTTAAATTATAGAATTCATGATTCATAATTCAATGGTTCATTAGTCTTTGATTTTTAATCCCTCATCAAAAGGCGCCATGATATATAAAATTAAACTGCGACTTTATCAAATCTTAGAGCGACCTGATATTAGGGATAGAGCTAGCCAAATCGTTGACGGAATTATTTGGACATTAATCGCTCTGAATTTAATTAGCTTTACATTGGAAACAGTTGAGCCAATTTGGCAGCAGTATAGACAATACTTTCTTATTTTTGAGAGATTTTCAATTGCCGTATTTACCGTTGAATATATATTAAGAGTTTGGATATGTACGGTCAATCCAGACTATAAGTATCCGGTATGGGGACGGCTACGATTCATGCTCACCCCTTTAATGATCATCGATTTAATTGCAATTTTACCCTTTTATCTACCCCTCCTATTTCCGGATTTGCGATTTTTAAGATCCTTACGCTTATTTCGCTTTTTTAGGATTCTTAAGTTGAGCCGTTATTCAAGTTCATTAAGAACATTAGGACGAGTGATTCATTCTAAAAAAGAAGAATTAATTGTTAGCTTTTTCGTTTTGTTTATTTTATTATTTTGCGCCTCTAGTCTAATTTATTTTGCCGAACATGAGGCACAAGCAGAAGCGTTTCCCAATATCCCTATGTCCATGTGGTGGGGTGTGATTACTTTAACCACTGTAGGCTACGGTGATGTCTATCCGGTGACGCTAATCGGGAAATTCTTGGGGGCGATATTAGCGGTGATGGGAATTGGTTTATTTGCTTTACCTGCTGGTATATTGGCGTCTGGATTCTCCGAAGAACTCCAAGCGAAACACCCGATGAAACGCAAGCGAACCTCAAAGTTTTGTCCTCATTGCGGAAAACCTATTCATTGATCCCCATTCGGAATGTCTCATCCTAAAACAGAATGGCAAGGCAGTTTAGAGTTAGTCTATGCCAATGATCAGGGCAAAACCCGCTTAGTGCGCGATCGCATAACTTCCCCTCTGAAGGTGCAGCGCCCGTTTTACCCAGAAGGGCAAGGGGTTTGTCATACCGTCGTCTTACATACAGCCGGAGGTATGGTTGGCGGCGATCGCTTATCTCAAACCATTCACCTCCAAGAAAATGCTCAAGCCTTGATTACCACGGCGGCGGCGAGTAAAATCTATCGCAGCAACGGGCAAAGCGCCAACCAACGGATTCATATCCACGTCGAGGCGGGGGCTTGTTTGGAATGGTTACCCCAGCAAACAATTGTATTTAATGGTGCGGTTTATCAGCAGCAGATGAAGGTAGAATTAGCTCCGGGCGCCAGTTGGTTAGCCTGGGAGATTACCCGATTTGGGCGTACTGCCAGGAAGGAACGGTTCTTACAAGGAGATTGGCGATCGCATACCGAAATCTGGCAGCAAGGGCGCCCATTGTGGATTGATCGTCAGTGGTTACCAGGAGGAGAAGCGGTACTCGATAGTCCCCATGGATTAGCCGGACAACCCATTGTCGGAACCCTGATCTGGATCGGGCAACCCGTATCATCGGAGATAGTAGATAATGCCAGAAGCCTGTGGACAGCAACCCAGCGCCAAGGAGAAGCCGGAGTGACGCAAACTCAGAACCAAGGATTATTATGCCGTTATCGCGGTTCATCAACCACCGAGGTGCGAAACTGGTTTACAGAAGTTTGGCAATGTCTACGTCTTACCTATCTGGATCGCACAGTTTCCAAACCACGAGTTTGGCTACTGTAGGGGCGCACCGACGTGCGCCCAATTTAACCATCAATCTGCCCAATTTAATCATCAAATCTATTCCACAATTTTAGCTGTGTCAGCTGATTCAATCGCGTCTACTGTCTAATTATCCATCGCTATTATGCAACTCTCACCCCAGGAAAAAGATAAATTACTGGTTTTCACCGCCGCCCTATTAGCGGAACGACGTAAAGCACGCGGACTCAAGCTAAATTATCCCGAAGCCGTCGCCTATATTTCGGCGGCTATTTTAGAAGGGGCGAGAGAGGGGCGCACGGTGGCGGAGTTAATGAGTGATGGAACCACTCTGCTAACACGGGATGATGTCATGGACGGCATACCAGAGATGGTGCAGGAAGTCCAGGTTGAAGCCACATTTCCCGATGGCACGAAACTCGTCACAGTTCATAATCCCATTCGCTCGTAGGGATTTGGTCACCAAACCCAGACAAAGCTTACAGAAGAAGATTCTCCATTAGCACCTTATTTGATTTGGGGTGATGCGCCAAAGAAAATATTGCTAATATTCCATAGATGGAATATATTGTGGTTAAAGTGAATGACAAAATATACTACCCTATCTGAAGAGTTAAATAAACTTCCCAGAGAGAGACAAGAACGAATTGAAACCAGAGCGTCCCAAATTCGCCTTGAAGAAATTACGCTGAGACATCTGCGGGAAAAACTCGGTTTATCTCAATCAGAATTAGCTGAGCGTCTTGAGGTACAGCAACCAGCAATATCCAAGCTGGAACGTAGGCAAAATCTGGAATTAAATACACTTCGAGCCGTTGTCAATGCTTTGGGTGGAACTCTGGAAATTATTGTCAGAATTCCGAATAAAGAACCGATACGTCTTAGTGATGTTCAAAACTAGGAAATTGTCAAACTTGGGCGCGATCGCAGTGGCGTGTTACACCTTATTTGATGAATTAGAGCATCCAGAAACTGTAGGGGCGCAAGGCTTGCGCCCGATTCAATGGTAAAATCTATTCCACAATTTTAGCTGTGTCAGTCCAGTAGGCGGTATTGTGTTCCTACCAGCCTTCTGCCTCCTGCCTCCTACACATCATCCAATATCCATTCCGACGCCCGTTCCCCCATCTCAATCGGAATGCTCACCGCTTTTCCGAGTCGGGGACGTTCACGAGTTTGCTCGATGTACTCTTGCACTTGGGGAACCGCACCCCAACCATTGAGATAATGGGCAATGGCGTCCAGACGCTCTAGATACTCGACTTCGGACAGGGGAAACGACTTCTGCTCTAGGTACTTCCACATCACCTGAACAAAAATTTTTCCCTGAGTCCGCCGAAGCTGGATGTCATAAGAGCGTCCCCACTTGCTGAGCAGGATTTGGTGCAACTCTTGTCCTGTCATAGATCCCTTACCTGGCTGATTGTTTACATTTTTTTACAAAGATAAAGTTTCTTTACTTTATGAGAAGCGTACAAAAAATGTAATAATACTCATAGCTTACGCCTTAAATCCTTACTTACATAAGGATTGTGGCAACCCTGCTCGCGGTTGAATCCCTCTTCATAAAAGGAGCGGGGTAAAGAAAATGCTGGGAATCATCCCAGAGTTGTTAAAAAAATATACCCTTAGGCGTTCAGTTATGGCTCAAGTATCTGGCTCCCCAGATGTCCCCGATATGGGGCGTCGTCAATTTATGAACCTTTTGGCGTTTGGTACGATTACGGGTACTCTCGTTGGTGCCCTTTATCCAGTCGTCAAATACTTTATTCCTCCATCCAGTGGTGGTGCTGGCGGTGGTGTCACCGCGAAAGATGCTTTGGGCAATGATATCCAGGTTAGCGAGTTTTTAAGCAACCATAACCCAGGCGATCGCACCTTGGCTCAAGGTCTCAAAGGTGATCCCACTTACGTCGTCGTAACCGAAGACAAAGCGATCGCGGACTACGGAATCAACGCGATCTGCACTCACCTAGGATGTGTGGTTCCCTGGAATGCCAGTGAGAACAAATTCGTCTGTCCTTGTCATGGTTCTCAGTACAACAGTCAGGGCAAAGTAGTCCGTGGACCAGCCCCCTTGTCATTAGCCTTGGTTCACGCTAACGTCACCGAAGAGGATACCCTGACCTTTTCCCAGTGGACGGAAACCGATTTCCGCACGGATGACGATCCCTGGTGGACTTAATAGTTTTCGTCATTTGTCCTGAGTGAGGGGCAAATGACATGACCCATTTTTGAATTGTGAATTTTTTCCTTAAGCGATGAGAACACCTTCTTTATCGGTGATGTACAAAAGCAGCAAGCGGATTATTACCCAAGCCCTCTTGCTGACTTTGGCAACAGCGGCATTTTTCTTCATTAGTGATATTTCCCTTCCCCAATCGGCGGCGGCTTATCCGTTCTGGGCGCAGCAAACCGCCCCGGAAACTCCCCGCGAAGCCACTGGACGGATTGTTTGCGCCAACTGTCACCTCGCCGCGAAACCCACAGAAGTGGAACTTCCCCAATCCGTTAAACCGGATACTGTCTTTGAAGCTGTGGTGAAAATCCCCTATGACCTTGATACCCAACAAATTTTAGGAGATGGTTCCAAAGGCGGTCTGAATGTCGGCGCTGTGGTCATGTTACCCGAGGGCTTTAAAATTGCTCCCGAAGACCGCATTCCTGAAGAATTACAGGAAGAAGTTGGCGGACTTTACTTCCAGCCCTATAGCGCCGACCAGGAAAACGTAGTGATTATTGGTCCCCTACCGGGTGAACAGTATCAAGAAATTGTTTTCCCAGTTCTTTCTCCGAATCCAAAAACAGAAAAAGATGTCCATTTTGGTAAATACTCGGTTCACGTTGGCGCTAACCGAGGTCGTGGTCAGGTTTATCCGGCTGGGAATAAGAGTAACAACGCGGTCTACAATTCCACAAAAGCCGGTTTAATTTCTCAAATTACCAAATTAGAAGAAGGCGGCTACGACGTTACTCTTCAAACCCCTGAGGGTGACACCGTTGTAAATACCATTCCTGCAGGACCCGAATTGGTGGTTTCCGAAGGGCAAGAGGTCGCCGCAGGTGAGGCGTTAACCACTGATCCTAATGTCGGTGGATTTGGTCAAGTAGACGGCGAAATTGTCTTACAAGACCCGGCTCGGATTAAGTGGCTAATGGTCTTCATTGGTGCAATTATGTTTTCTCAACTCTTCCTCGTCTTGAAGAAAAAGCAGATTGAGAAAGTACAAGCGGCAGAAATGAACTTCTAAGTTCGGCGCTAGTTCATTGCAGCCAACTCATTTCATGCAAACTAATAAGGGACAGGCTAACTAGCCTGTCCCTTATATTATTCAGTGTTTATAGCAAAAGATAGGAAGTAGAGGGCAGCAGGCATAAGGTTGATTACTCTTGCCTATTCCCTATTGCCTCTCCCCACCACAGCACTTATTCAGCAGCCTCTAATGACTACTCAGCCTCTTTTTGTTCACCTTCATTTTCGTTTTTGGTCTCGCGATTCCCAAAAAAGCGCTTGTTTCTTGAGAAAGACGAAGAAGAAGACTTCTTGCGAAACTGCCGAGCATAAGCTTGGTTGCGAGAGGCTTTCTCTTTTTTCAAATTGCGGCGTTTAGCCATTTTAGATGTCTCCATCAATACAACAAAACGCTTCTGTAGATTCACACATAAGCGCCACAGTCAACTCAAAACCTAGAAGCGGTTGTTTCTGCGACCACCACCGCTTTTTGCACGATCTTCACGAGGTCGCGCTTGATTGACCTTGAGTTCACGACCCATCCATTCAGCGCCGTTTAGCTCAGAAATTGCTGAGGCTTCTTCGTCTTGGGTCCCCATTTCCACAAAGCCAAACCCCCGCAGGCGACCTGTTTCGCGATCAGTCGGCAGATGAACTCGCTTGACGGTACCATACTCGGCAAAGACTTCGCTAAGGTCTTCAGAGGTAACGGAATAGTCGAGATTGCCTACATAAATTGACATCGATTGATGTTCTCCCCAATCAAAAAGTGTGTCGAGAGCCAAGATTTCGGAGAACAGCCTGTCAATACTTTAGGGGAAAAACCTATGAATACTGAAAACAAACGTAGTCACCGCTTTGAGTCTCAATAGACATTGTAACGAATTCCTGCCCGGTTAGGGGATATTGCTGATCATTCCACTGAGAGACATGCAGGCTAAGCATTTTCAAGCCAAGTCTTGAGGTAGATGACAGGGGAAAGCATCGATCGCAGACAATAGGTAGATCTCTCAAGACCTGTCTATGCGCGTATCGGCAAAAACCATTCAAACTCTACTGACAATCATCGCCATCATCTTAGCGATCGCGGCGCTGAAGGCAACCAGTGCGATTACCATACCCTTAGCGTTTGCTTTTTTCATCGCCGTGTTAGTCAATCCTCTGCAACGTTGGCTGAATCGTCACGTACCCCATTGGCTGAGTTTGGTCATTGTCATGCTGGTTCTGGCTGGCGTTGTTGGGTTAGCCATCGGCGCACTGCTATTGAGTGCAGAAATTGTGGAACCTAAAGCACCTCAATACCTTGACCGTTTGCAGCAGATGTTCCAAGATGCGATGGCATGGGCAAAACAACGGGGGCTTCCCGTGGAACAGTTATCCTCCCAAGATTCCCAGGGTCAATTAACCAATGAAGCGATCGGCGGACTCAAGTTTCTCTGGAATGGGTTAAGCCTATTTATTTTAATGGTCTCGCTACTCGTCTTACTTTTACTCGAAGTCGGACAGTACCGAGAGAAAATTGAACGGAGTTTAGCGTCCAAAACCAGTGCGAAGGTGATCAATGCTGTCGCGAGAATGAGCGATAAGCTGCGAGGTTACCTTCTCATTCAGTCGTTCACCTGTGTCCTGACAGGCATACTGACAGGTATATGGTGTTGGGTGTTGGGCGTAGATTTTGCTTTGGTTTGGGGATTAGTCGCCTTTGTTCTCAACTACGTCCCCACTCTCGGTTCGATTGTCGCGGTGATCCCGCCAACCCTACTGGTGCTCATTTTTCAGGGAATCGGGCGAGGAGTAGCAACGTTAGTCGGTTTGGCTGTCATTCAGGTGATTTTAGGCAACTTCGTTGATCCGCGCCTCCAGGGACGTACCCTCAAGCTTTCACCCTTTGTAGCGCTATTGTCGATTGTATTCTGGGGTTGGGTGTGGGGGATTCCGGGCGCCGTACTGGGTATTCCCATGACCATATCTCTGATTGTATTTAGCCAAGAGTTTAAATCAACCCGCGCGATCGCACTCCTGTTTGGCGATACGGATGACCCAGAGTTGAAAAAGAAATTGAAGTAAGTGGGTGGGGGCAATTAAACTTGACAGCAGGGATCATGCTTTGTCATTCGTCATTTGTAGGGATTTGACAATCACTTGAAATCTCTACCCACAGATAGGCTAAACGCCCAATCCAAGTCGCTATTCTAAGTGAAGACAGCTATAGGAGACGATTTATGTCTGTTGCTAAAGTTATTGAAGTTGTTTCTTCCTCGTCAAAAAGTTTTGATGACGCCATACAACAAGGTTTAGCCGAAACAGCCGCTTCTCTACAGGGCATTAGCGGAATAGAAATTATCAATTGGACAGCTGATGTAGAAAACGATAAGATCGTAACCTACAAGGTGACGATGCATGTCGCTTTTAAGGTCGAGCGTTAATCTAATCCTCTAAACAAAGCTGCCACGCATTTAAATTGGGTATTAGTCGCGAGCCAGATGTTCGCCCTACCAGGGCGAGAGCCATTTTTGATATTAAGGTTTAAATGCCGAACAGCTTATTAGAATATCAGAAAAGATACGTTCTGCAAGACTATAAAGGCTTTTTTTGATGATTGAATCCACACAAACACCTGTTCCACCAGCCAAACCCCCTGAACCTTCTAAACCCGATGCCATTCCGGTAGAACCACCACCCCCTCCACCTCCTGTGCAACCACCACCCCGACCGACACCTGTTGATCCCGCCAAGGAAAAAGATCAGTAAGTAGGTGGGAAAAATTAACGTTAATGGTGAGGATCGTCATTTGTCATTCGTAATGGTATAAGGTTCCATGATCTGAATAGTAATAACACCATCGGTGACATTCTGTTGCGGCAAAATCGCTATCGAGGTAAAGTATCCAGCATCACGATAAAGTTGCGCGATCGCATCCGTGGCATTCTGAAGTTAAAAGTTACCCAGTGAGGGGCACGGCAATGTTCCCTACCCTAGATTAGGGATAATTGAATTCGGTAGGGACACGATATTATCGTGCCCTGATCAGTTGATAGTAAGCTTGAAGAAGAGTAGGCTCTGGAAAAAACGCGATACGTTCCTTCTTCAGCAGGCTCCGCCAACGCGAAAATAGTTTAATCAAACTTACTTAAATAAGCATAAACTCGAAGGTCGTGAAGGATAAATCGATTCAGGATAAATATCGTAGCGATCGCGATGATATTATTCGCTAGGGATAATTTTACTTACATTTTTATAGGCGATCCTACTCTACAACTACCTACAATTTAACGGAGTGTAGCCAAAATCGTAGTTCTAAACTGCTCAACATTTTCCGCTTCCTTATAAAATACGACTAAATTAATACTTTTAGTATAAATTACTATCCAACGTTGCTTGATCAAGAAAAATAAAACAATGAAAATTATGCCGAGATAAAACCAAATTGTAGCTAGTCCTAGCCATAATAGCCACCAAAGGCGACCTTCAACGATTTCGATTGAGCCAATATCATCAAGACGAGTGTGAATTTCTTTATTTTCCAAACCATAAGCGAGTTTAATTCTAGTTTGCAATAAATCATCGAGCAGTTTTATCGTAATCTTTGAGCGACCACTAGCCGGAACAACCACATTTCCCCAGATTATTCCAGATTTTCCCTTAATCTCCGTTACAGGTTGCCCGAAAGGGTTAGTGGTTACGCTGTCTTTCATTGTAGATTAATTGAGGTGAACTCCTATCTCCAGCGTCTCTCCTTCTACGGATAATCGCCTCCGTCATCCCACGCGATCGCTTTACGGGAATTTGCTGATGACAGAAAGACACTTTATCCGTTAAAAAACTGCCTCAAACAACCGTAATTAGCATTTGTAAAGTGTGAGTAAAGACTTCGCGATCGCTAAATTATTTGGGTGTCGAATGGGTAAACTAGGTAAAGACGTGTAAAAAGATTAGATTGAACATTGAATTCGGTAGGGACACGATACCATCGTGTCCTGATTAGTTAATAGTAAGCTCAAGCAGCAGATGAGCTAAATTGGAAATTGGACAAAAAAGATAAATTCATAACGTATAACCGATGAAAGATAGTGTAGTTTTTATTGCCAGTGGCGCTACGGCTGGCGCTGGTGTATCTGCCACAATCGGCACGATGGGATTAGTGGGCGGATTTGGCGGAGTAGCCATTGGTATGACTCCAGTTACCGCAGCAGGTGCGGTGGCGGGTGCGGCGGCGTATGGTGCTTTTAAGGCAATTGAAGCAGGGGATGCTAAAGCATTTGGCGCAATTGGAATGGGTGCTGTTGGTGGTGCTTATGTATCCTCAACCATTGGCGGTATGGGATTAGCTGGAAGTTTTGGCGCTGTTGGCATTGGTATGGGTACAATGGCAATGGCTGGGGGAGTAGTTGGATTGGGTGTTTATGGGTTGTATAAAGCCTGCAAACCAGAACCTGGACAACGAATGGCAGGTGCTGTAGACGCTTTTGGGCGCATGGAAACTAAAGTGCTGGAAATGGAAGCCTATACTCAAGCACTTCTGGAATTAGATCCCGTATTTGCCGAAGATAGTTGGAAACAAAAATTCGCGGCTCTAGAAATTGAGGAAGAGTTGGAGGCGCTAAAGGCTCAACAGCAACAAAAAGCTAAATCGACTGCTAATTCTCCATCAGATAATCAAATTTTCAGTAATTTTGAGAAACCGGAAAATCAAGTCAAAACCATTGCCATTGAGTCTCAAGCGTCTCCGAGTTGGCAATGTATAAATATTCTCAAAGGACATCAAGCAAGAGTTACCGCGATCGCGATTAGCGCCGATGGACAAATTTTGGCAAGTGGAAGCGAAGATCAAACCGTTAGTTTATGGGACTTGAAAACCGGAAAACGGGATTTTACTTTCTTTGGACAAGCTAAAGAAGTTTTTGCCGTGGCGATTAGTCCCCAGGGAAAAAAGCTGGTTGCTGGTGGATTTGACAATAAAATCACCAGTTGGCAGGTAGATAGTAAAGCATTGCTACATCCCTTCTTTTACCCGAATTCCACCTACAGTCATTTAGGCTTTATTTCCTGCCTGACATTTAGCCCAGATCGAAAGATTCTGGCTAGTGCGAGTGGTGATAAAACAATCCGATTGTGGGGTGGATACACTGGAGAACTTAAACGTACCCTGAATGCTCATTCAGACACAGTTTGGTCGATTACTATCAGTCCAGATGGTCAAACGCTGGTTAGTGGTAGTGCAGATAAAACGATTCGGGTTTGGTCTTTAAGCAGTTATAAACAACCTCAGATTATTACCGGACATTCTAACTGGGTGACATCGGTGGCTATCAGTCCCGACGGCAAAATTCTGGCAAGTGGTAGCGCCGATGGGACGGTGAAAATATGGAATATCAAGACAGGAAAATTACTCAAAACTCTAGATAAACAATTAAAGGGGATCGTTGCCATTGCCATCAGTCCGAATGGAAAACTCTTGGCAAGTGCTGACAGGAATGCTGTCCATCTTTGGAATGTACAAACAGGTCAATTACTTGGCACACTGGCTGGATGTAATCCTGTGGTTTTCAGCCCAGATGGACAAATCTTAGTCAGTGGTGGTAAAGCAGGAACGATTAAGATTTGGCGTAACCAGTTTGGTGTTAAAACTACCCCCTTTGAGTCGGGATTATCAGGTGAATGGTGGGAAATTTTAGCCGTGGAAATGGACGCCGATATCAACAGTGTTAAGTTTGCATACCGTAAATTAGCTCGTAAATATCACCCGGATATCAATTCCTCGGCTACGGCTATAGCCAAAATGCAAGCAATTAATCAGGCGTATGAAGCCTTTTTGCAGAAATTCAGTCAGGGTTTAAATTAGTATAGTGTGGCACACCTTCTTTGAGGAATTATAAATACATCCTCCAAACCGTAGGGGCGCACCGACGTGCGCCCATAAAATACCGACGTGCGCCCATAAAATAGGCAAATCTAATCCATCATTGTAGCTGTGTAAATCTAGTAAATGAATTGAACCGTGATCAATTAATTAGTCTTGAAGAAGAGTAGATTTTGGCAACACTTTCATGACAGCATCCATTTATAGCTTGCCCATTGAATCAACGTTGGGGATAGCTCGGCATTACTTTATTTCATCAGATGGAACCTTCAATAATTCTATTGGCTGGGGTGCAAACGGCATTGAATACAATGGAAACGGTGCAAAATTAACTCCTGAGCAAGAGAAACGAGTTAAGGAATATCCAGAAAAGTTCGGTTGCTACAATATTCACAGCAACAATTGTGAAATGTTTGCCTGGTATGTCATGATCGGAAGGCGTTATTCCGGTCAAACTCAAGTCAATTCCCATACAAAAATAGGAGCCAATGTTATTTCTCTAGTCCAACCTGTCTTAACGGTTCGCGGGATGAAGTACGTTCAGCTAGAACAAGCGATTATCAAAAAATTAAATGAAGACTTAGAGGCGGCTACAACAGCTAAATTAGAGGCAGAACAAGCCATGCGATATGAGTTTTGGGAAAAGCGCGATCGCAAAAACATGAAAAGGTCTACGTAGGTGCTTGTTTGAGGGCGTGATTGCTAAAATAATCATAGAATAAGACTGTCTAATTATGTAGAGTATATCTGTACATCGAGAACTTCAGGTTAACGATTGAGACTGGGAGCAACAACAGCCAAGTAATTTCAGAAAAATGGGTCAGCAAGGCGATCAATCTCATTGATTATATTCTCAATTTGTTCAGAGTATAATGGCATATTTAAACGAAGATATTAAAGATACCGTGTACAGTATAGCGATTAAATAATATATTGATCGTGTACGTCGGTTTAATCAAAGTTAGTGAAATAAGCATAAACTCGAAGGTCGTGAAGGATAAATTGTCGGGACGGGTTTAGCCGTTTAATTTTGGTATAGACCAATAACCTATCAACAAAACCCGCCCTTCATCCTAACAGGGATGGTTTTGTAGCTGATCACACAAAAAAATCATCGGCTCTCGTTCCTCATCTTCCCTGTTCTCTTTGTCTACACCCGTGAGTTTCACATCTCCAAGAGAATTGCTATATATGAAGATATGACCAAAGTCTAGATTAAGAGGCTATGACAGTGGGATTAAGGGATTTATCGATTCAGGATGAATACCGTAGCGATCGCGGTGATATTATTCGCGATTTCTATCTCCCCTGTCTGGCAAATGCTACCGTTTACAAACGAGCCGTTGGCTTTTTCTCCAGTACCTCAATGGCGGCGGCGGCGAGAGGAATCACCGCGCTGATTCGTTCGGGTGGCAAGATGCAGTTGGTGGCTTCTCCCTATTTGTCGCCAGAGGATGCTGAGGCGATCGCGAAAGGATTGAAGCAACGCCAAGATGTGATTACTGATACGCTTTTGCGTGAGTTAGACCAAGAGTTTGAGCAAGTTGTGCGCGATCGATTAGCCTGTTTAGCTTGGTTATTGGGACAAGGGATATTAGAAATTAAGTTAGCTGTAGCCAGTAATCTTGATCAACCGGGAATTTATCATGAAAAGTTAGGTATTTTTGCTGATAATCAGGATAATATTGTCGCCTTTACGGGTTCAGCTAATGAGAGTTCATCGGCGTTAATTGATAACTTTGAATGTATTGATGTCTTCTGTTCCTGGCATTTGGGTGTCAAAGAACGGGTATTGAGAAAAGCGGAAAACTTTCAGCGGTTGTGGGATAACCAGACGCCCAAGGTAGAGGTAATTAAGTTTCCCGAAGCCGCCGCGCGATCGCTCTTGCGATTACGCCCGGAATACCCCCCGCCAATAGAAGAACGTCAATCAAAGTCAAACCGATCATCAGTTTCAGAAAGTAAAGGAAGTTATAATATAACTTCCTCGAAGGAGAGTGACCCTTTGAGATATCAAAACGAAACGCTCAAAATTCCTAGTGACATAACTTTACGCGAACACCAGCGTCAAGCGATAGGCGAGTGGTTTGCTAATGCTGGACAAGGAATTCTGGAAATGGCAACGGGTAGTGGTAAAACCATCACCGCACTTGCTGCTACTGCCAAGCTTTATGAGTATATCGGCTCTCCATTACTAATTGTCATCATCTGCCCTTACCTGCACCTGATCAGTCAGTGGATAGAACAAGCAAGGCGCTTTGGACTCAATCCGTTGCCTTGTGCAGTCAGTCGCACTCGATGGCAACAAGAGTTATCCGTTCGGATCTACAACTCAACAGCCGGAATTATACCTCTATCAAGTATTATTACATCCAATGCCACCTTCTCCTCTGCACTCTTCCAACACCAAATTCGCAAAGTCTCTCGCCGATTCCTCTTGATTGTCGATGAGGTTCATAATCTGGGTGCAGAGCAGTTGCGGACTTGCTTACCGGAGAATGCTTGTTATCGA
This sequence comes from Coleofasciculus sp. C1-SOL-03, assembly GCF_040220555.1. NCBI lineage: Bacteria > Bacillati > Cyanobacteriota > Cyanophyceae > Coleofasciculales > Coleofasciculaceae > Coleofasciculus > Coleofasciculus sp. C1-SOL-03. The sequence continues at coordinate 12,955 of NZ_JAVJUO010000058.1, read as the reverse complement.
CTAGGACTTTCTGCTACACCAGAGCGCTGGTTTGATGCGACTGGTACTCAGGCGCTAACTGACTATTTTGGCTCAACCTTAGTTCACTACACCCTGCGGGAAGCGCTTGAGGATGGAGTGCTTTGTCCATACCGCTACTATCCTCAACTTGTAGAACTCACTGATGATGAATTTGAGCGGTATTACGAGTTGACACTCAAGATTGCTCGCGCTTTAGGGAAAAATAATCATGATTTAGACCAAGCTTCTACAGGGCTTGAGGCTTTATTAATCCAGCGATCGCGTCTCATCGCTACAGCACAAGGGAAACTCAAGGCATTACAGTCGCTGTTTACTCCCTTGCGGCACAGCACCCATAATCTGATCTATTGTGGTGATGGTACTGTCGAAACAGAACCTGAGCAGTCTTTAGAACGTCAAATTGACGCAGTTACGAGGCTGTTAGGTCGTGACTTAGGCATGACGGTTGCTAAGTACACTGCCGAAACCCCTCTGAGTCGCCGAGAGGAATTACGGCATCAGTTCGCACAAGGGGACATTCAATGTCTGATTGCTATTCGATGTTTAGATGAGGGTGTTGACATTCCAGAAATACGACGTGCTTTTATTTTGGCTAGCAGTTCCAACCCCCGTCAGTTTATTCAACGTCGGGGTCGTCTTTTACGCACTTCACCAGGAAAGCAAATGGCAGAAATATTTGATTTTGTCGTTGAACCGCCAATAGAACTAACTCGACCTAACTCAGAATATTATGCCCTGATTCGCCGCCTGTTTGGTAAGGAGTTGAGACGGGTCGTCGAATTTGCTAATCTCGCTGTCAATGGTCCAGAGGCGCTTCATCAGTTACTAGATTTACGCGATCGCTTAAACTTGCTTGCTCTCAGTGCGGAGGAATAAAATGTCCGAGTTTGAAGATGTAAAGCAACAAACTGAGGCTATCCTTAAACGCTTAAGTTCTGAAGAACGAGAACTTTTGTGGAGGGTCGTTAAAGCTGAACGGGATAAGTTATACATGAAAACACCCAGAGGAATTAACGACGATATTTGGCAGGCAATTACGGAGATTGTTAAATGATTTTCAAACAATTAACACTGGAAAATTTTCGCCAATTTCATGGTAAACAAATAATCAATTTTTCTACGGATAGCCAAAACAATGTAACTGTTATTCATGGATTCAATGGATCAGGAAAAACCACATTACTTAATGCATTAATTTGGCTATTCTACGGAGAATTTTCACCTGATTTTGAAAATCCAGAGTATTTGGAAACAGAAGCAGCTTTCGTCCAAATTCAACCCTGGAAAAATCTCAGAACATCTGTAAAACTTATATTTCAAGATAAAGGACGAGACTATACCGCTGAGCGGAGAATCGAGATTAGCAAGGATAATCAAGGGAAACGATGGATTTACAAACCTGCTGAGTTAACATTAAAGTATATTGATGAAACCGGAGAAGTTCGCCAACCTGGTAATCCCCAAGACACTCTAGAACAGCTATTACCCAAGGCACTTTATCCATTTTTCTTTTTTAATGGTGAACGCATCGAAAAACTAGCAAGTCAACAAGCCTACGAGCAAATTGAGTCAAGCGTTAAGGTTCTTCTCGACATTGAAGTCTTCGATCGCGCTATCACTCATCTGGATAGTAATGGTAAGGTAGCTAAAGCTCTGAGTGACGAAGTAACGAAACATGCAGGTGAAGAAGGGAAAAAAACTCGCCAAGAACGCGACCAGCTTGAGGAAGTAAAAAATAATGTGCAAGGGGAACTTACCCAATTACGCACTAATCTCCAAGCGCTTCAAAATGAGAAAGATAAAATAGATTCAAAGCTTTCTGAAATGCCTGAATTGGCAAAATGGCAAGCTGAACGAAAAGCGAAAGAACAAGAACTGGAATCAAAAAAAAGACAACTGAAAGAAAAGTGCAGCGACTTAGCGCGGGAGTTATCAAGACATGGCTATTTAGTTTTAGTTCCGGATGTTTTAACCAAAGCAAAGGAAATACTAGCATCCGCTCACAAAAAAGGCGAATTACCAATTCCCATGAAACGTCAGTTTGTCAGTGAACTTTTGGAGAAAGGTGAGTGTATCTGTGGACGGAAGCTAGCTGAGGGGGAACATCCCTATAATTGCGTAACTGAATGGCGAAATCGTGTAGGTTCAGAGGAACTCGAAGCGGCTGTATCTGTGACAAAAGCTAAACTAGAATCCCTGCATAAGCGACGCAAAACAGTTTTACAAGATATTAAGGATGTTCAGGGAAAACGAGGCGAAATCTATCAGGAAATCCGTTGTCTCGAAGAGGAACTTAGTGAACTTTCTTCTAAAATTGGCAGTCGAGAGTATGCTGAGGATCATGGTAGACTGGAAGCCCGAAGAAGAGAAATTGATACAGATATCACAAATTTAACTGTTGAGATTAGCAAAAAGGACGAAGATATTAATAATTTAGACGAACAGATCCAGAAGAAAGACCAAGAAATTAAAAATCTAGATAAGGTAGATGAACAGGGAAAAATTGCTCAACGTCGTCTAACCGTTTTATCAAATGTCAGGTCAGCGATCAAGGCGATACGGAATCTTCGCCACGAGCAATTGAGTAAAGATTTGTCAAAACGATTGGCTGAAGTATGGAACCGAATTGCCATCAAAGACTATCAAGCTTCACTTGATCGCCAATATCACCTTCGTTTGACCAAAAATATCGGTGGTGTTGAGGAACCAGTTCGGGGAGCTTCTACAGGTGAAAAGCAAGTTTTAAGTTTAGCATTTATTGGTAGTTTGGTGGATAAAGCTCGCTCGACTTACGATGAACAGGCTGATAAAAAGATACTCTTTAAAGGAGGACTTTACCCACTGGTCATAGATTCAGCCTTTGGTCAACTTGAACCTGAGTATAAAAGAGATGTGGCTCGATGGATACCTACTCTTGCTCCACAGGTTATCGTCTTAGTTTCTGAATCTCAATGGCAAAAGGAAGTTGAAGAGGAGTTACAAGCAAGAATTGGTTATGAGTGGGTATTACAATGCTCAACGTCTAAAAAGCGAACTAAGAATATTACCTTACGGGGGCGTCAATATAGATATGTCCAAGAGTCAAAGGATGGATTTGAAAAAACAATGATTGTTGAGGTGGAACTTTAATGGGAGAACGAAGCATTTACAGACCCGCAAAGTTTGAGAAGCTTATTGATAAGTTATTAGAGCAGAAAATTTTTGAGACGAAACAAGCCGTTATGATGTTTGCTGCGGCAGTAGGTTGGTATTTTATTGGGAAGCGAGAGCCTAGAGGAAAGGCTGAGCATGGCATTCGTTGGGAGATTTTTGAACGAAATAATGATGATGTATTTATCCACGCTTTAGCTCTGGCTGAGTCAGAGTCCCTCGATATACTGGGTCGCGATCGCCAAGAAGAGGAAGACGATCCGATCAAAGTGTTTGAAGAGTATGCGGCGGCGGGACTAGAGTACATCCAAACTCACTGTGTTGATGCTCCTGGCGATATGCTTGACAATTTTTTGTCCCTTCTTGCTGAGGTAGATAAAAATACGGTCGAACCCCCTCCTGGTTTGGAAGGACTACCTTCAGAGGCTCTTGATTTCTTGGCAGGTTAAAAGGTTTTTTATGTACAAATGGGAGTATTGCAGCAACCAATTTTTATCGTCTCGATGAGTTTGCTTAGTTCAATAAAAGTATAAATTATTGAACTTGCATGATATAAAATACATAGCCATACCAATTTGAATACTTCTGATAGATTTCTATCTCTTGGAACTCATTATCGATATCCTGATTCGCTTGCGGATCATCGCTGTATTTCTGACGTAAATCCTCGATTCTTTCCTTTAAGGGAGTATAATAATTGTCCCACCAGGATGATTCGGGAAGGACAAAATGACCGAGTTGGCGATATCCTGACATTTCTATAAGTTGGAGATTATCATCAATTGTTTTCATGTCGGGGTAATTGACTTGCCAAAATTGTTTTACCTCAGTTGGGGGATTTGGCTGTAACCAGCAGAGTTCGGAAACAACGAGATAGCCTCCCGTTTTGAGAAGAGTTTGCCAGGATTTTAGTCCGGTTTCAAACCCCATGATGTAAATTGCCCCTTCTGACCATACGATGTCAAAGCTATGGGGGGCAAAGTCTAAAGAAAACATGGATTGATTGAGGGGATTAATGTTATCAGAAACGCCCTCAGCTAGCGCCCGACGCTGCAATTCGTCTAAATAGGGTTGATGAGTGTCTACGGCGGTAATTTGTCCATTGGTTAGTTTGGCGAGTTCGATAGTTTGCATCCCTGAACCACAGCCGATGTCTAGAATTTTGGGTTGTGGGGGTAAGTTGGTCAGTAGGGAAAAGGCTTGGCGAGTAGAAGCGTTGTCACCGGGGGCTTCTCTGGGTAGGTTTTGATAAATTTCCAAGAAAATGTTCATTGGTTATTGGGTGTCGAGGCGAGTCGCTGGACTAAGGTGAAGGGGTTTTAAAACCCGCGCAGGCGGGTTTGGTTTGTGTAGTTGCGGTTTCAACCGCCCAGTTAACTACAACACAGGTGGAAGTCCCACGTCTCTGGGCTTGACAAACTTACCATTAAACCCAACGGCTTTCCCTTCAATCGTTCTGGCTTCGGCTAATTCTCGCCGCAGTTCTGCCTTTTCCATCCCATCTTCTGTCCCCGCAATAATATAAATCAGTAATCGGGCGGCTAAATCTCGTCCCGATACCATGATCCGCTTTTTATTCGGGTCAAATAAGACCCCATACCATAGGGATTGGGGTGTCTCCATCTGACTAAATCCCCCTGCGGCGTCGTATTTACTGAGTTTCTTAAATACCGTTTTTAGCGATAACTTTTTCTGAAATACCACAATTCCTAAGGCTTGGGTAAAGGCAATTTGCCCCACGGGACGGAAGAGGATATTCCCTTCCCCGCCATTTTTCTCAAAGCTGAAGCGGCGTAACTGGGGGGTTTCTTCTCCTTGTTCTAACCGTTGATAGCTGGGTAAGCTGGCTAAGTGGTCAAAAAATTGATTAAAGGTGTTAATTCCGGCTTCTAATTCCTCATCATCGGGACGCATCGGGATTAACCCTTTCTTCTCCGGCGGTTTCCAGTGAGGAAATTGATGGTCTAGATACCGTTGAGACATTTCATTTAACGCCTGGAGGGTGGTTAATACGGTGGATTTGGCGGCGACGGTGGCGCTATCCCAATTGACACGGGGATTGCGTCCAGGAACTTCTTTTAATAAGGGATGGTTGACGGCAATTTTGCGGGCGACGATGGAAAAGCCGTCATTTTCATTTAATAGGGCGAGTTGTCCTTTACTTAAGCGTAATGCCATTAAGTTGACGTGGACGAAAATAGACCGGACGCGCCGTCTTGCGGCTTCTCGGGTTTCGCCTTTGGCGACGGCGGGGATGAATTCGATGCCGATTTTTTCTTGGGCGAGACTTTGTAGGTAGGCGGGCTTGAGTTGGTATTCGTCGATCAGGTCGTCTATGGTGATTACACCGCCCACGGGTTTCTTGTTTTTGTTATAACGTTGCAGTCTCCCGGTTTTGAGTAAGGTCATCAGTCCCTGGACGCCCATGAGTCGGTGTTGACCATCTAGGGCGAAGATAGACACGGAGGGGGAGACATCGAGGAGTCCCACGGTTTGGTTTTGGTCGAGGGGAATGAAATCCGCCGCAGACTGGCGGGCGCGTCCTTGTTTATCCCATTCTTTGGCTTTGGGATTGTCTACCCAGGTGGGGCTGTGAACGACGAGAACGGCGGGAAATTTGTGGGCTTGGCGGGCGGCGAGGTATTGGGTGAGGGGGGCTTGACGCGACCAGTCGAGGGGACGTTGCAGGATTTCATCGACGGTTTCTTCATCCCGGATGACGTTATCGGTTTGGGGGTCGAATTTTTGCCGGAATAGGGGGAGTTGGGAGGCGAAGCGGACGCGGCTATCTAACCATTCTAGGGTGACAGACCCGATAAAGGCTTCGGTACTCCCCATCTGGGTTTTTTGAACCAGAAGGCGATCGCTTCTGGCTAAATGGCGATCCAATAGCAGGGCTAGCGCCTGTCGATCCTGGCTGTCTTGTTCCAGGATTTGGCTGGCGATGTCTGCTTTTGGCTTGTCAGGGCTACTCATCGGTTTTATAATATTTTAGTCTGTTTTTAAAAATAACTGATTTAATATTTTTATGTCAAACAGGTTTTTAAAAACCAAAATTGTGCCATACTGAGGTTAGGGGGGTATTGCCGAGTCATCTTTGGATCACCAGAGGGCTTCCCTAATGCATCAACGAAATACCTGTGAGGGCGTGTAGGGGCGGGTTTAGGAACTAGGGCTAGCTTGTGACCGATAAATGAACAACAAAACCCGCCCTGACCCCAAATTGGAGTGATTAAAATGAATGATTCAGGTGTAGGGGCGGGTTTAGGAACTAGGGCTAGCTTGTGACCGATAAATGAACAACAAAACCCGCCCCAAAATCAAAATTCCTAATCGGTAAATCAATGTAAATCAACCAAACTTTATTACTCAAACTATGACCAAGGACAAAGGACGAATGACCAATGACCAATAACCAAGGATTAATTCCTTCCTTCGAGTACGTTTTACCCGCCATTCGCGGGATTCAAGCGGGACGGGAATATTATGTATCCATGTGTCCAGTGCGATTTATTCCTAAGCTGTTTGCGAGGGAGGATGAGGAGAATCCGCCGGATCAGAGAGTGGCGCGATCGCTAAATTCTAAACGAGTCCCAGATATTGCTAACTATATCTTGAATAATCCGGATAATTATACCGTTTCCGCGATTACCGCCGCCATTGACGCTGATATTAATTTTGAACCGATTGGTACAGAGAAAGCAGGGCGAAAAATGGGGCGCTTACGAGTTCCCATGGATGCGCGATTTCAGATTACCGATGGACAACATCGCTGCGCGGCGTTTGAATGGGCGCTGAAGCAGAATCCGGCGTTGGGGTATGAGACGGTGGCGGTTATTTTAGTGTTGGATATTGGCTTGCGCTATTCCCAGCAGATGTTTTTGGATCTCAACCGTTATGGGGTTCATCCAGATGCGTCATTGGCGATTCTCTATGATCATCGCCATCCCCAGGCGACGGTGGTCAAAGCAGTGATTAGAAATATTAATGTGTTCCGAAGCCTAACAGATAGGGAACATCGGACATTACCCGTGCGATCGGGGAAGCTATTTACGCTGCATACCCTCTATAATGCTACGTCTATGCTGTTGGCGGATTGGCAAACGGCTGAATTGGAACAGCAGATTGATTTGGCAATTCGGTATTGGCAAGTGGTGAGTTATTGTATTCCAGATTGGGAGGCGGTGAGACAACGAACTGTAAGCGCCAGGGAGATGCGCCAGGATTATGTTCATAGTCACGCGATCGCACTTTTGGGATTGGGGGCGGTAGGGTCAGTGTTACTCTCGGTTTATCCCCATAGCTGGGAAGAACGTTTGCAGGAATTGCGACAGATTGACTGGTCGCGTTCTAATCCCGATTGGGAGAGGCGGATTATGGTCAAGGGTCAGATTTCGCGATCGCGAACCAGTGTCGGGCGGATGGTGGCTTATGTGAAAGGGTATTTGGGTTTACCGTTAACCTCACAGGAGGAAGAGTTAGACAATGCTAGTGGTTTAGTTGGGAGGGAGACATGAGTCAAGAACAGCAATCAGAAACTAAGCGAAATCTAGCATACTATCGTAAACGTTTTGCTGAACTCAATGTCAGTAGCAACCGAAAACGTGGGGAAGCTCACTATAAGCCAATCTTACTTTTGTCAGTTATTGATCTAATTGCCCAAGACTTAATCCCGAACAACCAGATTACTGTATCTGATGAACTGATTGAAACATTTAATAAATACTGGAATATCCTTGCTGCTGGCTCATCCTATAAAGGGGGTTTACACTATCCCTTTATTCACTTACAAAGCGAAGGGTTTTGGCATGTAACTTTTAAACCTGAATTCAATGGTCTACAGCCTAAAACAACCAACAAGCTGAGACAGGCGGTTGATTATGCCAATCTAGATGACGAACTGTTTGATTTATTACAAGATCCAGTTGCCAGACAGGAATTAATTGATACAATTATTGCGGCATGGTTTTCAGCTAATCAAAAAGCTATCGAAGACATTGTACAAATAAACCAAGATTTTCAGGATTTTACCCAGCACGAGTTAGACAGGCAAGCGAGTGAACCTAAAACGATTTTGAGAAAGTCAGTTGTTAGAAACGCCATTTTTCGGAAGTCGATTATCCAAATTTATGATTACAGGTGTGTATTTTGTCATTTAAAAGTCGTTAAATCGCTAACTCAAACCGTCGTAGATGGCGCACACATCATCCCATTTTCGGAGTCTTACGATAGCAACTTAGATAACGGGCTATCACTGTGTAAAAATCATCATTGGGCATTTGATCATGGTTGGTTTTGTATCGATGATGACTACAAAATCATAGTACCTAGCGATTTACAGGAGGACTCACCAAACGCTAGACCCATGCGAGAGTTTCATGGAGAAACTATTTTGCTGCCTAGTTCAGAGAAATACTATCCCCGACTTGAGGCTATTCAGTGGCATCGCAGAACTTGGCTGAATGCCTAATCCTATATCGTAGCTTTCTAGAGGTTTAAACTATGACAGACAACCAGCAGATGTCGCTATTCCCCCCGCGTACCGTTGCGGAGTTAGTCGAAGACATAGAACAACTCACTCAAGAAATTCAAGAATTATACTGTTTAGATGAAATACCTTGGTGTTTAGGATACTCTGGTGGCAAAGACAGCAGCGCAACATTACAGCTCGTCTGGAATGCAATTGCCGCCTTACCTCTAGAGAAACGCAGGAAAACAATTTATGTTATTACAACCGATACTTTAGTCGAGAATCCTATCGTTTCGGCTTGGGTACGCAAATCCTTAGAACAAATGCGAATGACTGCCCAAGCCCAAAAATTACCCATGGAACCCCATCTACTGCATCCAGATATCAAAAATACGTTTTGGGTTAATCTAATTGGTAAAGGCTATCCAGCGCCACGGCATGGATTCAGATGGTGTACAGAACGATTAAAAATTCATCCGTCTAACCACTTCATTCGGGATGTAGTGAGAGTTAAAGGCGAAGTAATTTTAGTTTTAGGAACTCGCAAAGCTGAAAGTACAAGGCGTGCTGCATCAATGGAAAAACATGAAGCAGGTAAAATAAGTGACCGCCTAAATTCAAACTCTCTTAAATCACTGCTCTACCATAGCGTGAGTTTACCTAACGCTTTGATTTATAGCCCCATCCAAGACTGGCGCACGGATGAAGTTTGGATTTATCTAAATCAATGGCAAAATCCGTGGGGACATAGTAATAAAGACTTATTTTCGATGTATCGGGGGGCGACAGCCGATAATGAATGTCCTTTGGTGGTTGATACCTCAACGCCTAGCTGTGGTGATTCGCGATTTGGTTGTTGGGTTTGCACCATGGTTAATCAGGATAAGTCCATGGCGGCAATGATTCAAAATGATGAGGAGAAAGAATGGATGCAGCCTCTGCTGGATATTCGTAATGAATTAGATGAAAGGAATGATCACGATAAGAGAGATTTCCGCCGCATCTACGGTAGAGTAGAACTCTTTGAACGCGATGTTGAAGGCAAAACTTCAGTTAAACCGATTCCTGGTCCATATAAAAAAGAATGGCGAGAACATTGGTTAAGACGAGTCTTGGAAGCCCAAACTCATGTCCGAAATACTGCGCCCCCAGAGATGCGCGATATTACTCTGATTACTCCAGAGGAACTTAGTGAAATTCGCCGTATCTGGTTAGAAGAAAAGCATGAATTTGACGATAGCTTACCTCGTATCTATGAAGAGGTTACAGGCGAACCCTTCCAAGATTCCCGCCCTAGCGCCGAACGTAAACTCCTGGGTAGCGATGAATGGACAGTCTTAGAAGAAATCTGTGATGAGGATGAAATGCACCTAGAACTCATGGCAAAACTTCTAGACACTGAACGCCAATATCATACTAAGTCACGACGCGGTATCTATGAAAGCCTGGAAAAATGCTTTAATAGCAGTTCTCGTTCTAAAGAAGACGCGATTGACCACGCCCATTATCAGCGACATCTGAAAAATACAGTTCAAGATATCAAACACGATTTGTCAGACGTTCACGAATTGAGACAGGCTTGGGATAAGCCGAAGCAAGAGACATCTAAACAACTATCCTGGGCGAGTTTGAAATTCCCTGAACCCGATTCAGAGAATACTGAAGATGTAGACGAATAGCAAAAATATTGTAGAGGCGTTGCATGAACGTCTCTACAATCGGTGTTCACATTCTATGTTGTTCGTAGTAGGCACTTTAGTGCCATAAGCGCTAAAGCGCTTACTACAAACTTACGACAAATACTTAAGTTAGTGACATTTATATTAGATTGAAGATTATCCCTGATTTTATACGCCCGTCCACATTAGCCCCTAACTATGATATTCCTGGAACTCGCCCTGCAAAACTTTGGTCCCTATCAAGGGCGACAAGTCATCAACCTCCGTCCCGAAACTAACAATTCTACCCATCCGATTATTCTCTTTGGCGGGATGAATGGGGGTGGAAAAACCACCCTAATGGACGCCATTCGCCTCACTCTCTACGGTTCCCGCGCCCAATGTTCCACCAGGGGAAATTTAAGCTATAACGACTTTCTCAACCAATGCGTGAACCGTAACACTCCCCCCACAGAAAAAACCCGTATTGAATTAGCGTTTGAAATCGTAGAAGAGGATAAACCCAGGACGCTGAGAATTGTTCGCTATTGGACAAAAGACCCCAAAGATGGGAAAGATACTCTGGGTATTTTAGTCGATGAAGAGTGGCCCGATAAAGCCCTGGCAAATACCTGGGACGACTATATCGAAAATCTGCTTCCTCTGGGTATCTCCAATCTCTTTCTCTTTGACGGCGAACAAGTCAAAGAATTGGCGGAATTAGAAACCCCACCGCCGCTGGTGGTGAGTGCGATTCAATCCCTGCTGGGGTTGGAATTGGCTGAACGCCTGTCCACAGATTTAGATATTCTCGCCAGTCGTAAGCGCCGGGATATTGCCAATCAGAAAGAACTGGAAACCTTAGATAACATTGAAGCCAAACTTATTGACCAAAAAGAAAAACAGGAAGCAGCGACACAAGACTTAAGCGCCCTAAAATCTAAACTGGACTATGCTGCAAAAGAACAACAGGTAGCCTCGGATAAATTTGTCTCCGAAGGCGGTAAACTTGCCAGCGAACGTAGTCAACTAGAAGCCCAATCGGAAACGCTGATTGAACAAGCGAATCAGGTGCGTCAAGAGATGCGAGAACTGGCGGCGGGTGTGCTTCCCCTCTCTCTAATTTCCCCACTACTGGAACAAGCGAAAGCCCAAGCCGAACAGGAACAAAAACAGCACCAAGTTAAACTGACACGGGAGGTGTTGAAAGAACGGGATGCTCGGTTAATTCAGTATATCAAAAAAATCTCTTTAACCCCCAAGCGAGTCAATCAGATTCAATCGTTTCTAGAGAGTGACAACCAAGAACTGGATCAAGAAATTGCCGCCCAAGAGGAACCGTGGTTGTTAGCCGATGAAGCCGCTATTACTCGCCTAGAAACCCTGCTGAACTATGAACTCTCAACCGCCCAAACCAACGCCCAAAGCCAACGAGAACGCCTGCAAACCCTAGAAATGGATATTGATGCGTTAGAACGACAAATTGCCACCGCTGCATCGCCAGAAGCCTACAACGCCCTGAAACAGGCATTTACTGACGCTCAAAATCAAGTGATCAAGGTTAAAGCCGCTTACGAAAATGCTTCTCGTCGCTATGATGAAATAGATCGTCAAATTAGGGAAACGAAAAAAGAATTAGAAACCTATGCGGATGAAACGATTAAACTGAAAAATAATCAGCATATTATTAATTCGATTGCCAAGGTTAAAACCACATTGGAACTCTTTCGAGAGAAATTAACTCTGAAAAAACTGAACAAACTGGAAATCGAAGTTACCGAATGCTTCCGTTATCTGCTGCATAAATCAGACTTAGTTCATCGCGTCGCCATTGACACCCAAAGCTTTAGCCTGTCTCTCTATGATCCGGAAGGACAACCGATTCCCAAACACCGTCTCTCGGCGGGGGAAAAACAACTATTAGCGATTTCCTTTCTTTGGGGACTTGCCCGTGTTTCTGGGCGTCATCTTCCGGTGGCGATTGATACACCGTTAGGACGGTTAGATTCCTCTCATCGGAGTAATTTAGTGGAACGGTATTTCCCGACGGCGTCCCATCAAGTTATCCTGTTATCCACGGATACGGAAATTCGGGAAACTGAGGTAAAACGCCTACGAGAATTAGATGCTATAGCCCAAGAGTATTGCCTGAATTATGACCCCAAAGAACGGCAAACGATTGTGGAACCGGGTTATTTTTGGTAAGGATTAGGGGAGAATGGGTTGGGGTGGTTTCGCGATACGTTCTGTCGAACAGCCTCCGCCAACGCCTTTTCCCGGCTGATTCCTATCGGGGCTAACGACAAGGTAGAGGGCGGAATGCATAAGGCATAAGGGATATATAGCGCTACGCATTGAGGTTAGGACAATAAAATTGGGTAAAAAGGGAATAGGCAATAGGCAATAGGCAATAGGGGAATGTCCTCACGTATACCCGTAGTGCTATAACGATAAAGTACCCCAGCACCAACCTTTCTGGGCGCAAGCCTTGCGCCCCTACACCCCTACACCCCTACCTGACAGGTGTAGGTTTTTTATTTTATGGTTGAGACAAGACAAGGAGGACAAGGATGGAAAGAAGACAAGGGGGAAAAACCGTACAAAATTAGGTTCGGTCAAACTCACTTCTAAAAGCCGAAACGCCCGATTTTTCGTT
>NZ_JAVJUO010000057.1:0-22970 GCF_040220555.1 Coleofasciculus sp. C1-SOL-03 | reverse complement strand
CGTTAGTGGTGACCATCTAATTGAGTCCCTAAACCCGCCCCTACAATTGGTTTTGTTTTTCCGTTAGTGGTGAGGGCGGGTTTTGTTTTTCCGTTAGTGGTGACCATCTAATTGAGTCCCTAAACCCGCCCCTACAATTGGTTTTGTTTTTCCGTTAGTGGTGAGGGCGGGTTTTGTTTTTCCGTTAGTGGTGACCATCTAATTGAGTCCCTAAACCCGCCCCTACAATTGACGTATAAGGTATAAATTATTACTTATGAACAGGATGGCGATCGCGCAAGATACACTCAAGATTCTTGATGCTGGCTATTACGACTCTCCGACGGGTCAACGGGTTGATATTAATCAAGATTTAAACGCTTGTTTGGTGCAGACAAAATACTATGACCCAGACAGCCTCTCGACTCTTGAACAAAATGTTCTCTCCAGCACTCCTAAATTCTCTACAACTGAATTTGAAGTCAGAAATGAGACAACGTTAATCGGATCAGAACGCATGGCACAATCTCAACAGTTTCACAAGATTGGCGTCCTCAACTTTGCTTCAGCTAAAAACCCTGGCGGTGGCTTTATCAAGGGCGCACAAGCCCAGGAAGAAAGTCTAGCTAGAAGTTCTGCCCTTTATAAAAGCTTGTTAAAATGTCCAGAATACTATGAGTATCATCGTTCCCATAAATCACTCCTCTACTCAGATCGAATCATTTATTCCCCAGGTTGTCCAATTTTCCGTAACGATGATGGCACATTACTAGAGCAACCCTATTGTGTCGATTTCATTACAAGTCCTGCTCCGAATGCGGGTGCAATTTGGCGAAATCAACCGAAAGATGGTGCAAAAATAGGCGAAGTTTTGTATAGTCGCGGTGCTAAAGTCTTGAGTTTAGCCGTTTATCAGGGATGTGATGCGCTAGTTTTAGGCGCTTGGGGGTGTGGTGTTTTTCAGAATGAACCCTCAATGGTTGCCCAAATGTTTGCTGTTTTTTTATTACCCAATGGTCAGTTTTGGGGACAATTCAAAAAAGTGTTATTTTCTGTCCTTGATTCAACCCAACAAAAAAGGATAATCACCGAATTCCACAATCGCTTTTCAGCCGAATGACAAAGGACAGAGGACGAAATATAAGCCCCCATAGCTCAAGGGATAGAGCAGCAGCCTTCTAAGCTGAGAGTTCCAGGTTCAAATCCTGGTGGGGGCGTTTAAAACTGTTCAAAAAGGAGGTTATTTTCTTTGACTAAACAGACTGTGCGATCGCGCCTTGCGTGCCCTGACTTCTAAGAGCCTACATACTTAGTACGAGAGGAAGAGTAACGCTGTTCTATTAACAGTGGGCGTTTGAGAACGAGGAGTGCGAAGAACCCGATAGGTTGGCTTAGAGGTAGCCATCCTTTAAAGAGTGTGTAATAACTCATCGGCGGAGTCCTCTAGTAACTGAGAAGGCGCATCACAACGCTCTGGTAACTTGCACGCGAGGGCGATCGCACAATTACAAGACATTGAACTATAATAGTACAAAATTACTAAACAATAGTATGCCTGTCTACTTCTACAGCACCCGTGAAAAACCCTACGGTTGCTTTTCCAACTTCTCTCGCCATGGTTTTGAGTTAGATGGTTGTTGGTGGGCGACGAGTGAACATTACTTCCAAGCACAGAAATTTGTCGAGACGGATCGTCCTTGGTTCGACAAAATCCGCGAAGTGAAAACGCCTAAAGACGCTGCCAAGATGGGCAGAAGTCGGGAACACCCTATCCGGAGCGATTGGGAACAGGTCAAGGACGAAATTATGAAGCGAGGAGTTTTGCAGAAGTTTGAAACTCATGCTGATATCCGTGAGATACTTTTGGCGACAGGGGATGAGTTGATTGTCGAGAATGCCCCCAGAGATTACTACTGGGGATGCGGTAAAGATGGCAGTGGTAAAAATAAATTGGGAAAGATTTTAATGGCAGTGCGAGAGATATTGCGTCAACCCCTTACAAAGGACAAATGACAAATGACGAATGACAATCTCCACCGTTAGCTGTTATTGTGTCCACCCCCTTAGGGTCTGTAGTTCTAATGGGAGAACGCCTGTTTTGCACACAGGAGGTTGCGGGTTCGACCCCCGCCAGATCCATGATGGTGTCTGAAGCCAAAGCGGTCGCGGCGCTTGTTTGTGGAACAAGTCAGTAGCGGGTTCAAGTCCCGTCAGACACCCTTGAATGGAAGATGCCGCTGAATGGACGGCAAGCGGTCTTGAAAACCGTGGTACGGCAGCGATGTCGTAGGGGTTCGATTCCTCCATCTTCCTCTATCCACCGGAAGCCGAAAAGTGAGGCGCTGTGCTGATAACGCAGAGGTAGAAGGGGCAGTACCTTCCCGGTGGATTCATCCCTCTGCCAGTGGATTCTGGCACTGACACTACGAATGTCGGAGGCGGTGGTTCGATTCCACCCAGAGGGGCTTTCCCTCGCCTGCGGGATGCAGACCTGTCTCTCCGAAGGACGGTGACCAAGTTCGACTCTTGGGCGAGGGGTTTGATCAGGGAATGTAGCTCAATTGGCAGAGCAGTTAAACAGGAAGGTAGGTATTCTAAGGTGAGGCAGGGGTTGACACTCAACACTCCTCAATCACCAATAGCGCGTTATCGTGTGAGTAGTTCATCGATGAGAATGAGCTGTGCCTGAGTCTTGCTCATGAGTCGATACTCAGGATTTGATAAAGTGGATTAGGAAGGAATGCCATGACTGAATCCGTCCTTCATCAACATCGGATTGAATCTCCCGATCGCTCCCAAGCTAGGGATCGTACCCGCCGCCTGGTTTGGAAAATCGTGATCGCGACGTTGCTGTTGATGGCAGTAGGGAGTGCGACGCGGGTGATGAATGCTGGACTCGCTTGTCCTGATTGGCCCCTGTGCTACGGACAGTGGGTGCCCAGTCAGCAGATGAATTTTCAAGTCTTTTTGGAATGGTTCCATCGCCTGGATGCGGCGTTAATTGGCGTCAGTACAATCGCTTTAATGGGTTTATCCTGGTGGGATCGCCGTTTTTTACCCAAGTGGCTGCCTTGGGCGGCAACATTTGCCTTGGGTTTGATTGTGTTTCAAGGCGTCTTGGGTGGCTTAACCGTTACTGAACTGTTACGGTTTGATATTGTGACGGCTCATTTGGGTACAGCTTTGTTGTTTTTCTCCACCTTACTGACTATTGGTACTGCCCTGATGCCTTACAAGGGTACAGGAGCGGTAGGACGCTTACCGTGGTTGGGTTTGACCGCAGCTATTCTGGTTTACTTACAAAGCTTATTGGGGGGTTTAGTGGCGTCCCGGTGGGCATTACATCAATGCTTGGGCGCGTCTCAACTTTGCACTGTGATGAATAGTCACATTGCGGGTGTCGTCCCCGCGACGTTAGCTACGTTAATCTTGGTGATTGTCGCATGGCGCACACCTGCTCTCCATCCCCTGTTACGACAATTGGCAAATCTGGCGGGTGGATTAGTAATTTTACAAATTCTTCTGGGAGTGGCGACGTTTTGGTTACACCTACAGGTGGAACCCCTAACCGTATCCCATCAAGCCGTTGGTGCTGCATTACTGGGAGATTTGGTTGTCTTTACCGTTTTGGCATTACGCGATCGCACCACTGGGCTAACGGTAGAACACTCCAGCCTTTAGCATTGCTTCAAAACCCGCCCTGACTGTAGAGACGTAGCATGCTACGTCTCTACACCTCTCCCCACCTCTCCCCCATCTCCCCCGCCCCTACAGCATAAAAGCAGCGATTGTGTCAAAGTGTTAATGATTGTACATAGTGTTTCAACAAAAAGGAACTGGTGAATTTAATGATTGGGACAACTGTATCCCGTCAACATGAAAACTTCCGGCAAGTGATCCAGAGCTACTACCAACTCACAAAACCTCGCATTATTCCTCTGCTGTTGATTACGACAGCCGCAGGGATGTGGATGGCAGCTGAGGGGCAAGTTGATCCCTTTTTGCTACTCATTACTCTGCTGGGAGGAACCTTAGCCGCTGCTTCGGCTCAAGTCCTCAACTGCATTTATGATCGCGATATCGATTATGAGATGCTACGCACCCGTAGCCGTCCAATTCCCGCAGGGCGGATACAGACTCGTGATGCCTTGTTATTCGCGATCGCCTTAGCCTCGGCATCGTTTACCCTATTGGCTGTCTTTGCCAATCTTCTCGCCGCATTATTGGCGATGTCGGGCATTGTCTTCTACATGGGGATTTACACCCATTTACTCAAACGCCATACACCCCAAAACATCGTGATTGGCGGTGCAGCAGGTGCAATTCCAGCGCTGGTGGGTTGGGCGGCGGTGACGGGAGAGTTGAGTTTACCCGCCTGGTTACTGTTTGCTGTCGTCTTTTTGTGGACTCCCCCTCATTTCTGGGCGTTAGCTTTGATGATTCGCGAGGATTACGCCAAAGTCGGGATTCCCATGTTGCCTGTAGTCGCAGGTGAAGAGTCCACAACTCGTCAAATCTGGGTTTACACCTGGTTAGTTGTCCCCGCCTCGCTGTTATTCATTTATCCCTTAGGCGTATCGGGTGTGGTGTATGGTGCGATCGCGCTGGTGTTGGGGAGTATCTTTGTGCAAAAAGCATGGCAGTTATTACAAAACCCAACCGATAATCAACTGGCGCGAGGGCTGTTTAAGTACTCGATTCTGTACATGATGCTGTTATGTACTGGCATCGTGGTGGATAGTTTACCGATCACCCAGCAACTTTCGACGGCTTTAGCGGACAATTTACAAACCTTGGTGAGTGCGATCCCATTTTTGTCGTTTCCGGTTTAATGGGAATACGAATAACACGGTGGTTATTAAACAAATCCCTCGTCTTTTAGGTCGGGGGATTTTTTTCCAAATCAGCCAGAATTTTAGCCGTTATCTGTTCAAACAATAACGCCACCTGATCCAAATCTTTATCTCCGGGCGATCGCTCAACGCCACTGGATAGATCAATTCCATCGGGATGCAATCGTGTCAAGGCTTCGCCAATGTTCTCTGGGGTTAAGCCGCCAGCCAGAAACCAGGGTAACGGGGGATGAAATTCAGCTAGCGTTTCCCAGTTGAGAGTCTTACCCGTACCCCCTAGCATCTGGGGATGGTAAGCATCGAGTAACAAGGTATCGACACAATTGACATAGCGATCAGCTACCTGTAAATCGTCCGGTGTTTTCACCCTCAACGCCTTGATCACTTCCATCTCAGGTAAGCCTTGCCGCAATTGAGTGCAAAATTCCGGGGATTCATCTCCATGAAGTTGGATCGCGTTCAATCTGGCTTGGGTAACCGTGGCGCAGATTTCTGCAACGGAGGCATTGGCAAATACGCCAATCGTATCCACCGCTATTGTCAACGAATCGATGATCGACCGAATCTGAGTCGGGGTGACGTAACGGGGGGAAGCCGATACACAAACGAATCCTAGGGCGGTTGCACCCTGGTGCGCGATCGCTTGTCCTTGGTCTGGTTTGGTAATGCCACAAATTTTTACCCGCATCGATAGTCCCGTTCTCGTTTTCTCCGCAAATTGTTAAATATTACAACATTTTGTTAATTTTATCGCCAGAATTCTTTATTATTTTTGCACCTGTATGTGTTTATCAAGATGAGGAGAATATACAATGCTTAACATCAGCTTATTCGCGGCAGTTCAATCCTCCGTACCTCCAACCCCCTCATGGACACCCACCGTTGGGCTGGTAATGATTATCTGTAACCTGGTGGCAATTGTTGTCGGTTACTACGCGATTCAGAATCCGGGTATAGGACCCGATTTGCCCTTACCCAAACCCGCCATTTTCAAGCGTTTCGGTGTCACCGAACTGTTGGCAACAGCTAGTTTGGGTCATCTGATTGGCGCTGGCGTGATCTTGGGACTGACGAACGCGGGGGCGCTTTAAGGGAGATGGGAGAGAGAAACGACCATTGTTAACTGCAATTTAGTATCAGATCCCCGATGTTTTCAAGATGCCGGGGATCTAAAAGCTGATATCTTAAAAGTATTGAACCCCATCATTTAGGTAAACATCGCAGGAAACAAAACCCTTGATACAGTCAAATTGGCGAATTGGCTCATTATTCGGCATCCCCTTCTTTATTGACCCGTCGTGGTTTTTTATATTAGCCCTCGTCACCTTCCTGAAGGCGGGAAATTTCGATGCGAGTTTTCAGTCAATTTCCGCCTGGAGTCTGGGGTTGGTGATGGCGCTATTATTGTTTGCCTCGGTGTTATTGCATGAACTAGGGCATAGTTTAGTGGCGCGATCGCAGGGAATTAAGGTGAATTCGATTACCCTGTTTATCTTTGGCGGCGTGGCGGCGATTGACCGGGAATCCCAGACACCGGGGGAGGCTTTCCAAGTCGCGATCGCCGGTCCTCTGGTTAGCTTCTGCCTGTTTGGTCTATTTTATGGGTTAACTCAGGCATTACCCCCAGAAAACTTGGGCTATCTGGTAGCGGTGGATCTGGCGCGGATTAACCTGGTCTTAGCCCTGTTTAATTTAATTCCCGGATTACCCCTGGATGGGGGACAAGTCCTGAAAGCGGCAATCTGGAAGTTGACGGGGAGTCGCTTGCGTGGCGTGCGTTGGGCGGCACAAGGGGGAAAAGTCATTGGTGGGTTAGCGATCGCCCTATCTGTAGGACTGGCATTGTTGACCGGAGTCTGGACTGTCCTGTGGTTAGCGTTAATTGGTTCGTTTGTGTATCGTAATGCTGAGGCGTATGATCGGCTGACCATCCTCCAAGAAACCCTACTCCAGCTTCAAGCCGCTGATGCCATGACCCGCGATTTTCGCGTCGTGGATGCCACCATGAGTTTACGGTCGTTTGCCGATGAATATATTCTGGCAGATATGCAAACGGTCATGCCCTATTATGCCGCGTCAGAGGGGCGGTATCGCGGTTTAGTTCAGATCCAAGATTTACAAACCATCGAACGCAGTCGCTGGGAAACGGAGTCTCTGGAGAGTCTAGTTCACCCGTTATCGGAAATTGCCACGGTTGAAGAGAAAACCCCCTTAGTTGAGGTGATTAAGACGCTGGAAATTGGTCAGCGCAAGCATCTGACCGTCCTATCTCCCGCTGGTGCGATCGCCGGGGTGATTGACCGGGGCGATATTGTCCGGGTGGTGGCAGAGCGTTTAAATCTACCGATTTCCGAGGCGCAAATCCAGCAGATTAAGGCAGAGGGGAGTTATCCATCTTGGTTGAAACTGCCTGCGATCGCTCAAGCGACAACCTCGTAGCAGATTGTCATTTGTCATTCGTCATTTGTCATTCGTCATTTGTCAGAGTTTAAGGACTATTTATAGCGGTACTCAGACAGGTTAGGACATTCTTTACTGTTCCCTGTTCCCTGTTCCCTCTTGGACTAACCAATGTCCTAATGTATCCCCGTAGGGCTATACAGAAGTTTATAGTGTTGGGTTTATTTTCACCAATCTACCTAGATGCATTAAACGTGTTTTTTGTCAAACTACCCCCTGAGCAAGTTCCGAAAATTAGGTCATTGAGGTATGGTTGTATTATTTGAATTTTGCCGACGCTAGCGAGAAAAATGACGCAGAATTAATGCTTTCAAGTGTTAGAGTTAGCCAATTGATCACAAAATTCCTAAATTAGCATGATACATAAAAATTAATATATCATACTACAGCCAAAAAATAAGGTCAATATAGGCATGACCAGCGCCGTCTGCTGCCCGCCCTAAAGCGGCATTATCTTTATAAAATTAAAACATAAATTTTAAAGTAAAAAGTTTTGTTTATAGTAGCGCTTCCCCGATTGGCAATATACTAATAACATCGGTTGGGAAAACCGGAATTGGCACGTAGGAGGTAAGGTGGGTAATGGGGTTCTACCGACGGCGGCGCAAGTGGTTGATGCTTTCCCTAGTATTGGCTTTGACCAGTGCCGAATTAGTGGTGGCGGCATCGAGTCAGGGACAGGAAATAGACGCAGTTTCGCCAGTTGAGTATGGTTCATTTGTGGATAATCAGGGGATACCTGTCGAAGAGTCATTAAATCCCTCAGACCGCCAGAGGCGATCGCAACCGTTCCAGAAGCAGACGACTCTCCCCGATGTGCCTCAGCTTCCTCAATCACCAAGGCGTAATCCTATTCCTTCCAGGAGACCCGTTGCGATCGCGGATATCCAAGTTCGCTTTGTTGATCAAGCGGGTCAACCCACTCCCGGAAACACTCGTCCGTATATCATTACGCGAGAATTTGACCTGGAACCTGGAGACGTGTATCGCCCAGAGGTCGCCCAGCAGGGGTTAGAGCGAGTAACGGAGTTAGATAGTGTCGAGGATGCTACTCTTAGCCTCCAACAGACGAATCAACCCAATCAAATTGTCATGATTGTGAATGTAGTCGAGGATTCATCCTTTAATGTCACCGCTTTTCCCAGTGCCAGTCGGGCAAAAGGGATTTATGGGGTGTTGCGGTTAGAGGAGGAAAATCTGGGGGGAAATAATCAGAACTTGGCGTTAGAACTGGAAGGGGGCGAAGATACCCTAGGATTTGAGGTGAGTTTTACTGATCCGTGGATTGCGGGTGATCCGTTGCGGACGGGGTATAGTTTGGCAGTGTTTAATCAGCGTTCTCCCTCGGAGGTATTTATTGGTGGCGATCGCGACGTGGATTTGCCCAATGGGGAAACGCCGTGGGTGCATCGTTTGGGGGGAAGTGGGGAAGTGTTTCGTCCTTTGGGAGGGAATTGGCAAGCTGGGGTAGGATTATCCTATCAGCGGGTGTCGATTCGGGATCAGGCGTTTACCGATCAGGTGCAACCTGTGGATGAATTTGGTAATCCGTTGAGTTTGAGCGATCGCGGTCAAGATGATTTATTGACGGTGAATTTATCGGCGGTGCAAGATAATCGCGATGATACCGATTATCCCACTCAAGGGACTAATGTCAGAGTCGGGATGGATCAGTCGGTTCCTGTGGGTGAAGCCGATATTATTTTTAACCGTCTCAGTGGAAGTTATACCCAGTATGTTCCGGTGGAGTTGTTTGGGTTCACGACTGGCGATCAAACATTGGTGTTTAATCTTCAGGGAGGGACGGTAATTGGCGATTTACCTGCTTATGAAGCCTTTAACCTCGGCGGGGGGAGTTCCGTGCGCGGCTATCAGAGTGGGGAAGTGGGTGCAGGTCGGTCTTACCTGCAAGCTACGGCTGAATATCGGTTTCCGGTGTTTACTTGGTTAGGGGGTCGGATATTTGCGGATTATGCCACAGATTTAGGCTCAGGGGATACCGTTACTGGGGAACCGGGAGAGGTGCGAGATAAGCCAGGGAGTGGATTGGGTTATGGGGTTGGGGTGAGAGTGCGATCGCCCTTTGGTCCAGTACAGGTTGATTTTGGTTTAAATGATCAGGGGGATTCTCAGGTGCATTTGGGGGTAGGGGAACGGTTTTGAAGTTAAACGGTATGTAGATACTAAAATGGTACATTTGTCAAACGTTATCGTGTAGGGGCGGGTTTTACTGATAACATTTAGCAAAAACGGATAACTTGACTAAACCCGCCCTGCTTCAAAATTCACTGGTGATCCCACGGTTTCGACATTCAGAGTTCTAGATGCCAAATCTGAGTTAAATGCATGTAATATTTAGCAATAAAGAGTTACATTAAATCCCTATTTATGAAGATTCAGTGAAGATGTAATTTGACTGAAGTTTTACGAAACGGTTTGTTGGCTGATTTAAAGATGGTATTCACTTCAGTATCTAGGACAATGTCTAATCCTTACTTTCGCTTCAAGCAATTCACCGTCTTTCACGATCGCTGTGCGATGAAGGTGGGAACGGATGGTACACTGTTAGGGGCATGGACGGATATCACAGATGTACAAAGCATTCTGGATATCGGCACAGGGACGGGTTTGGTGGCGCTAATGTTGGCACAGCGATCGCAGGCGCACATCGACGCCGTGGAAATTGACCCAGAGGCTGGCATTCAGGCGCGGGAGAATGTGGCGAAATCACCGTGGCGCGATCGCATTCAGGTGTATCAGGGTTCTGTGCAAGAGTATGCCACGACTTGCTCAAAGCGGTACGATCTGATTGTGTCTAATCCTCCCTTTTTTGACAATGCCAGTAAAGCGTCTCACAAGGCGAGAACCGTAGCACGACATAGTGATTCTTTGAGGCAATTGGATCTATTACAAGTGGCGGAACAGCTTTTGGGTGAGAACGGTAGGCTAGCTGTAATTTATCCCACTGAGTCAGCCCAAATCTTCCAAGAAAAAGCCCAAGCCTTTGGTTTTTTTGCCCCAGGAAACTCTCGGTTAAACCAACTTTAGCTAGTCCAACCAAACGGATTGTACTGGAACTGGGGAAACATCAATTATCCTCTCAGGAAAACGTTCTCGCGATAGAAGCCACCCGACGGGTTTATACCCCTGAATTTATTAGCTTGATTAAAGACTTTTACTTGAACTATTAATCAAACTGTTTATATTTATAAGAACGGGTTAATTGTTAGAACTCTAGGTATGAGTCGGGTACATGTCAACTGTGTAGTGTCGTGGCACACCTAAAATGGTAGATTAGAATTGTAGGGGCGCAAGGCTTGCGCCCAGTTTAAACGTCAAATCTATTCCACAATTTTAGCTGTGTCAGTCCAGTAGGTTGGGTTGAGGAACGAAACCCAACGTTATTGATTCCAAATTTTGGATTGTGAAACTCGTTACCGAGAATCAGTCTAACTTTAGGCTGATGAGAATTCTGCCAATCATAATCAAACTAGAGATATGTGGAATAATCAAAATCCCCCAGAATTCGAGCATGACGGCTTTCCCCATCCCCAACGAGATGGGGCTGATGAGACATCTCCAGACACTGAACAGGAAAGCCTTGACCCGAATCTATCGCCAGAGCATATAAAAGCGACAAAAAAATCTCTGAAGCGCATCTATATTACTCTCCTGATTATGGGTTTACTTTTAGGAGGATTGGTATCTGTAGGGGTTGTCATTGCCCTTGATCGCATGGGATTGACAGACGCCCCAGCAGATGTGGAAGAGACGGAAATGCCCTATTAAGCCGAATGGCGCTGAAAAGCGTGCATTTTGGAGTCGCCGAAACCCCTGATATACCGTAGGGTGGGCATTGCCCATCAACAGGAGTTACGCATTGATTACCAACCGGAATGTCGGGAGATATCTAATGAATAGAATATTGTATTATCATCAACAATCCCACTTTTCTCGGAAAATCCGAATCCTGTTAGCTGAGAAAAATATAGAGTGCGAACTAAGAGAAATCAATTTGCTTGATAAGCCCCCAGAATTTATCAATCTTTCTCCTATTGGTAAAGTCCCTGTGTTTGTCGATGAAGATGGCACGGTGATTTGGGATTCTACATTAATTGCGGAGTATCTAGACGAAACCTATCCACAGCCGAGGTTTTATCCCAGTGAGCCTCGGACACGGCTTGAGTGTCGTAAATGGGAAGAACTCGCGGATTATTTAGGTGATACTATCATCAATTTATGGATACTAAATTTGAAAAATAATTTCACCGATACTCGTTATCGGACAAGATTAGAAACGTCAATTAATCGCCTTTTGCCAGTTTTTGATCAACAATTGGCTAAGTCTAACTACTTGTTAGGGGATGAAACCTGGACAGCCGCCGATGTAGCTGGCTTATGTTCCCTAGGCTACTACAGTTTGCGCCTGGATGAAGATTGGCAATTAAAATATAGTCACTTAAGAGATTGGTTTAAGAAGTTACACGAACGCGACTCGGTTCAGTCAACAGTTCCTCAAAAAAGTTAATGTACTTACCCTTTTTACTGCCTGGATGAAAAATAATAACAAGGAAGAGGTTAATGAGTAATTTTTTCTAGGGGAACAGTCAAAAGCGTGATTAGCTGTTCGGCATTTAAACCTTCATGTCAATAATGGCGAAATCCTTGACGTAGTGTGAGCCAGCAAGCTCACTACCCATTCCCATTGCCGGAGCGCGATCGCGCCCGAATGCTATACTATCTTCTACCGTCCTAGACTGTACTCGTCCGAGTGGGGAGGGCGGGTTTTGTTGTTCATTTATTGGTGAGGAGGGCGGGTTTTGTTGTTCCGTTATTGGTGGATATTTGAATTGAGTCCCTAAACCCGCCCCTACAGTCCCTAAACCCGCCCCTACAGTTCTTAAACTCGCCCCGACAATTGACTGATGAATTACGACCAACTCGATCCAGAACTTTATCATACAAAACTTTATCTGAGTCCTGAAAAAGATGAACTCTTTGAAAAAGGAGTGTGGCCCAAACCATTTGCTTTTAACCAGGATGTGGTCAATGTTTTCGATAATATGATATCCCGTTCCGTGCCTCTGTATCAAGAGGCGCTAACCTGTGCCGCTCATTGGGCGAGAGAGTATTATCAACCGGGAACCCGGATTATTGATGTGGGTTGTTCTACGGGAACATTTTTGGAATTACTGGGGCGTTTCTTGAAGCAAAACGCTACATTGGTTGGGATTGATAATTCTCAACCTATGCTAGAGAAAGCACGGCAGAAGTTAGCTCAACTTCAGCCAATACATCAAATTGAATTCATCTGTGACAAGGCAGAAAATTGTTCTTTTGAAAATAGTAGCGTCGTTGTGATTAACTACACGTTGCAATTTTTGCCGCTACAGGTGCGCCAACTCTTGCTGCGAAGTATCTACGAGGGATTGGTTCCAGGAGGTTTACTATTCGTAAGTGAAAAGGTCAAGTCACCCTATCCCCAATTTCAAGAGACAATCACCCGACACTACGAAGCCTTTAAAGCGCATAATGGCTATGCCTGTACTGAAATCGAACGTAAAAAGGAGGCGCTAGAGAATGTGTTAGTGCCGTTAACAGAAGCCCAGCAGGTGCAAATGTTGTATGATAGTGGCTTTAAGAGCGTTGATTCACTGATTAAATTACATAACTTTATTTCCTGGGTTGCTCTCAAATAAGAGATGATTTATACGCATAAATTAATTGTATCTGGATAGGAGGAGAGCAGCCTGTATGAGTTACCGAGAATTTACATGGTCAAAGGCGAAACAGGATTTTGGGTTACAGACGATTGAGGGCGATCGCTTTTTTCCAGTTTTGCCCGAAGTGCAACCGAGTTCGCTTTTACAGGAAATCCTGAAGCGCAATATTCCCTGGGCGATCGCGGTTGGCAATGAAAAAGCCCGCTCTGAGGCAATTATTAATCCAATTCTGTTGGAAGTTAAGCAAATATTAGAGAAGAAAATTAGTGTTTTTTCAGGAGAAGAATTCAATGTAGACTCCGAAGCTGGACTCAATGGCACTTGTGACTTTTTGGTCAGTCAATCACCCGAACAAATTGCGGTAGAAGCTCCAGTTTTGGTTGTGGTGGAAGCGAAAAAAGAAGACCTTAAGCGAGGGATGGGACAGTGTTTGGCAGAAATGGTGGCGGCGCAGCGTTTTAACCGGGCGAATCAACAAGTAATTCCCACGATTTATGGCAGTGTGAGTACAGGAACAGCTTGGCGATTTCTCAAATTAGAGGATAGTACCGTTACGGTGGATTTGACGGATTATCCTGTTCCTCCAGTTGAACAGGTACTCAGCATTTTAGTTTGGATAGCCAGTAACAATTATGAAAAAGAAACGGATTAAGTGTAGGGGCGGGTTTAGGGACAATTGTAGGGGTGGATTTAGGAACTAAAATCAAATATCCACCAATAAATGTTTAACAAAACCCGCCCTTATTCATGTAAAAGCTTCTCTACGTTTTAATAGTAAGACACAGAGATTCTCTGTACATGGTGCTTTATTTAAATGAATACACAATGATAAATCCTGAGTTTGGTTATATATCTCCTGATTATCTAGAGCGCTACCCTGAAACCTTAGCACGAGAGGCAATTTTATCGGTACGTCAAGAGCGACAATCTAAATTATTCACTCCCCAAATGAGTCAGTACCGAGAAGCGGTGCAGGCGGTTCAGGATATCCACAGTGATTGGTATGACTTCTCTGATGCTGTGGTTAAAGTGGGTCATGCTGAGGAACTCACCACCGCACAACAGCAGCGATTGTATCACTCACTGCAAGCCTTTTGCCCTTGGAAAAAAGGACCCTTTGAACTGTTTGGGATTACCATTGACGCCGAGTGGCGTTCTGACTGGAAATGGGCGCGAATTTTGCCCCATATTCAGTCCCTGAAAAATCGCCGAGTGGCGGATATTGGCTGTCACAATGGCTACTTTATGTTTCGCATGGCGGATCAGGAACCAGAGTGTGTGATTGGGTTTGAGCCAGTTCCTCAGCATTTCTGGAACTTCCAGCTTATCCAAAACATTGTTCAGCAACCAATGCTGACGTTTGAGTTATTGGGAGTTGAGCATATTGATTTTTATCCGAATTTCTTTGATACAATTTTTTGTCTAGGCATTCTTTACCATCATCGAGATCCGATTAATTTGTTGGGTAAATTACGGCAAGCGTTAGCACCAAAAGGTGAAATTATTATTGATTGTCAGGGAATTCCTGGGGAACTTCCTGTGGCGTTGACTCCCCGTAAGCGCTATGCTCAAGCACGGGGAATTTGGTTTTTACCCACCCAATCCTGTTTGGAGAATTGGTTAGTACGGGCTGGCTTTAGTCAAATTCACTGTTTCTTTGCCCAACCCTTGTCTGTGCAGGAACAGCGCCGCACGGCTTGGGCAACTATCGATAGTTTACGCGAGTTTCTGAATCCGGATGACTTATCAGTAACGATAGAAGGGTATCCTGCACCCTGGCGCTATTATGTCATTGCCCGTTAAGGGAGGGGAAGCAATGTTCCAGATGTGCTATGGCACGTCTTCTTGCCGAATCAGATAACCAGGGCACGGCATTGCCGTACCCCTAGGATATCACTGATATTCTCCAAGAATTACGCCATTGCCATCACGGGTTCGTGCCAACGTCCAACAGCTTTACCAATCACTGCCATTTCCTGAACTAAGCTATCAAAACGATCCGGTGTCAGGGATTGGGGTCCATCGGATAACGCTTTAGCTGGATTGGGGTGTACCTCAATCATCAACGAATCCGTCCCGGCTGCGATCGCGGCTTTTGCCATTGAGGGTACATACTCAAACCAACCCGTACCATGACTGGGGTCAATCATGATCGGTAAATGGGTGAGCGATCGCAAGACAGGTAATACCGATAAATCCAGTGTATTCCGGGCATACTTCCGGTCAAACCCCCGGACACCCCGTTCACACAGAATCACATTAGGATTCCCGCCAGCTAAAACATACTCCGCCGCCATTAACCATTCATCAATGGTTGCCGACATTCCCCGCTTCAACAACACGGGTTTATCCTGTGCGCCTACTTTTTTCAACAGGGAGAAATTCTGCATATTGCGGGCACCGACTTGCAGCACATCGGCTACCTCGGCAATTTTCTCCACATCGGCTGTATCCATGACTTCGGTAATGATTCCCAAACCCGAAGCCTCCCGTGCGGCGGCGAGTAAGCCTAAGGCGCTTTCTCCATGTCCTTGGAAGGAATAGGGTGAAGTCCGAGGCTTATAGGCACCCCCCCGTAAAAACTTAGCGCCCGCCGCTTTGACCCGACGCGCCGTTTCCACAATCATCTCTTCGTTTTCTACCGAACAGGGACCGGCTACCAGCACCACTGGATGATGTTCCCCAAAGTAAACGGGTCCATCGGGTGTTGATACCACCACCTCGCCAGCTTCCCAGTTACGATACTCACGGCTTGCTCGTTTAAAGGGTTTCTCAACCCGCAGCACTTCTTCTATCCAGGGGCTAATTTCCTGAATTTGCAGCGGGTCTAAAGCCGCCGTTTCACCGACTAGACCAATAACAACCTTGTGTTTACCCACAATCGGTTCTGGCGTTAGACCCTGTTCACTGAGTTCCTGACTAATGCGGTTGATTTCGGCTTCTGGAGAGCCGACTTTCATGACGACAATCATAAGTTTTAATGTTTAAGTTTTCAATGTGATTGGGGAAGGGATAGGTTTTGACCGAAAAAAGAGCTAACTTTTTTTCGCCTCTCTCGCCTCACGCCATGCTGATGTGAGTCGTCCTAGGTTGGTTGTGAATTCTTGCCAACCGAGTAAGGTGCCTGGACTATCTTCTTCCCAGGATGCTGAAAGAACACCATAGCTTAATCCCAACACACCTAAGCCAAAACATCCCATACTCACCAGAACTACGGCAACATTGGGTAAATTGACCTCCCAGTTGACCACTAGCAGATAGCTGACTACAAATGAGAGAATGCCCAATACTGTGGGAATACCACAGAGTAACGCCATACGGCGCACCATACGCTTACTCACCTGATCCGGGATAGTCATGGACTCAGGAGTAGAAGCCTGGGTTTTTTTGGGTTTCCCTTCAGCTTGACTGGCTGTGGGTTTTCCTGGGGATTTTGCCTTAGCGTTATTGGCTACAGGTTTCCCTTGTGATTTCGACTTTTTCTTTCGCTTTTGATTCGGCTCAAAGGGTAAAGGGTTGCGAGAGGGTTCATCAGACATAAGCTTGAGTCGGTTATAGCGGTTAAAACGCATTATTGGGTACAGACGTTGTATGCAACGTCTCTACAACAGTGTTTATCCGCGAATACCTAAGCGTTTAATCAAAGCTTGGTAATGTTCAGGATCGCCTTGACGCACGTAACTGAGTAGACGCTTGCGTTGACCAATCATCTTTAAGAGTCCCCGACGGGAGGCATGATCCTTTTTATTGGCTTGCAGATGCTTACTCAAGCGACTAATGCGATCGCTGAGCATGGCAATTTGCACATCTGCCGAACCTGTATCAGTGTCGTGAATCTGATAGCTGTCAATAATTTCTTGTTTGCGTTCTTGGGTTAAAGCCATGGATAAACAGTCGTTGGTATAATCCAGCAGTTTTTGATCATATCATTTTTCCTGATTCCTGGTACTCGCTCTTGGAGAAGCCAGCTATAGGGTTTCTGGTTCACGGCTTGAGCGACGAGTATCTAGCCACTGCTGAAGTATAATAGCTGCGGCTTTGCGGTCAATCAGAGCTTTATGGCGAGAGGGCGATCGCTTTTCGGCGTGAAGTAACTGTTCGGCTTCTAAGGACGTTAACCGCTCATCTACATATTCTACGGGTAATTCTAGGGCAGCGCTCAAGCGACGGGCATAGTTTTGCACCCGCCGCGCTTGGAATCCCAGTGTTCCGTTCATTGAATAGGGTAATCCCACAACCAGAACTTGAACCTGGCGTTGTTCAACCAGTTCTCGGAATTGGGAGACATCCTGATTAAAGGATGTCCGCTTGATTGTGGTTAAACCTGTAGCAATTAAGCCAGTACCATCGCATCCAGCGACACCAATTCGCTTACTACCAACATCTAAACCCAAGGCTGAGATTTTCTGCATCGTTTCAGTTAAACCTATGTCCGGGCGGGTTTTACTCCCCTACTCAGCATTTTTCGAGTTACCTGGAGGTTGAATGTCCTTCTCTTTTTTTGACGAGGAATTGGTTCCATTGGTTTTAGATGCGGCGTGAGGTTGTTTGGAGAGGGATTCCCACCAGGAGATACGGCTGGGGATGGGAGTACGGGCTGGCTGGAGTCCCTGAAGCACTTCTGATAACTGTAACCCTTCTAATTTCTTAGCTTCCCGGATTTTATGCCAGACTGAACGAGACATGAGCAAACTATGCTCGATTCTCTGGGCTTCTAACTGTTCCAGATAGTCTTCTCGTTCTGGTTGATAGTCGGCTGACGCCAGATGCAAAGACTGGGCGGGATATTGTTGGGTAATCCACGCCATTTGGGAGAATAACTCGGGATACAGGCAAGTGTAGGCAGGGTGAACCGTGAGTTGGGCTTCGTGCGCTCGACTCCCATCCCGACAAAGGGTGAGTTGAAAATAACCAATTGCTGCTTTCCGCTGGGATTCAAACACATAAGCACTAATCACTTCAGTGCGATTGAACCACTGTTGTAGCGTCGAGACAAGCGATCGCATAAATCCTGTTTTAAAATCCTCGATGTGACGATCAAACACTTGACGCACTAACGGCGGCATGGATGCTGTATCAAGTTGATACAATAGCTGGGCATCCGCATTACTCACCGGGAGCAAGTTCGGCAAATCGGGTTCGCGATCGGCTAAACTCCCTAAGGTTTGAGCAGAAATTGACCAATATGTCAACTGCGCTAGGGGTTGAAATCCATTGTGCCGATACAGTGCCAGGGTATCTTTATTGTGGATATTGACTTCTAGTAACCAGGTGCGGGCTTCCCAGATCGTCTCGAAGCAATGACGCAAGAGTGAGGAGCCTATGTCGAGTTTGGCGGGTTTACTACCGGGTTCAGGAGAGGCATCGGGGGCAACTAACACCTGTTCCACGCGCCAAGTACTGCGAGTCCGATTAAAGGGCGAGACTTTAATTAATCCTCGCAGTCGCTGAAATTGTTCAGCCACATAGAAACAAAAATCATACTGGCAAGGATTCGGAAACCAATTCAAAACCATCAGCAGCCCATACCAGCGCCGAAGCTGCTGAAGTTGGCGAATGAAGGTTAACGAGCAACTATTACACTCCGTATCTGTGGCTTGAGTCGTAAGCTGCTCAATTCTCTCCAAATCGCCGTATTGAATGGGGCGAATGACAGTCTTCGTGTTTTCCGGAACAGGTGAAGTCATGTTGAGTAAAGATGCTAGGAAGCCAACAGTAGACAAGACCAAGTTTTTTGCACTGTAGTATACAGCGACAAGATTCAGGTTACTGTCCTGCCAATATATTAACGATTTTCCCAGTCTGTTCATGGGGAACATGGAATAGGGAATAGGGAACAGGGAACAGGGAATAGGGAACAGGGAACAGGGAACAGGGAATAGGGAACAGGGAACAGGGAATAGGGAACAGGGAATAGGCAATAGGCAATGGGCAATAGGCAATAGGCAATAGGCAATAGGTAAGGTAGAGTTTTGAGTTAACTTCCTCTGCTCCCCCTGCTCCCCCTGCTTCCTCTGCTTCCCCTGCTCCCCCTGCTTCCCCATCTCCCCCATCTCCCCCATCTCCCCCATCATCACTAGGGACTTTTTTCGTAAACATTTGTAAACTATAAATCATTGTTGCTTGTATACTCGCAAACAACCATTGCCTTGCCGCATCTGAATCGGAATGCTGCGTCTTGCCGCTAGAACAAGTCTGGGGTTTTCACCATTTTAGGAGTTTTTCATGAACCAACTGATCAAAATTGAGCGCTTTTTGTTGATAGGTCATATCGGGGCTATGGCATTTGGACTGGCAGGGCTACTGCTGGTGTTGCCTCACCCCGAATGGATTATGAGCTTACCGCCACAGGGACAAACCCTATTTCAATGGTCAATGGCTGGGGGAGGAGTCGTCTATATCATTTTAGGAACAGCAGCCGTTGCAATTTATGCCTACCGAACTCTGGGACTGTGGCAATGGTTGACGTTCATGATTCCTGCTATTGTCATTTCCTTGACCAGTGAACTCCTGGGAACGAGTACAGGTTTTCCCTTTGGACACTATGGTTACTTAAGTGGCTTAGGCTATAAAATCGCGGGTCTTGTGCCGTTTACGATTCCCTTATCCTGGTTTTATTTAGGATTGGTGTCTTATCTATTGGCTCGTGCGGGGTTAGAGAGTAGAGTGGGGACGAATCAATCACTGAGTTGGTGGCGTCACTTGGGTGCGATCGCGATCGGTGCTGTTTTACTCACGTCTTGGGACTTTGTACTTGATCCCGCCATGAGCCAAGCCTCTGTCCCTTTCTGGTTATGGGAGCAACCGGGTGCCTTTTTTGGGATGCCCTATCAAAATTTTGCGGGCTGGTTAGGAACAGGTGCTATCTTTATGGCTGTCGCGGCTTTATTTTGGCAGAAAACGCCAATGGCATTGTCTAGACGCCAATTGGGATTGCCCTTAGCCGTTTACCTGAGCAACTTTGTTTTCGCGGCGGTAATGAGTATCGGTGCCCAAATATGGGTTCCTATCGGTTTAGGGATCGTGTTAGGCGTTGTTCCCGCCGTGGTATTGTGGCAGATGGCAACAGTGACACCGACACCCAACACCCTAGAACAAGGACAACGCGATCGCACTCCAGAGGCGAAAGTACCTGTGGCATCTATTAAGTAATTTGTCATTGGTCATTGGTCATTGGTCATTGGTCATTGGTCATTGGTCATTGGTCATTGGTCATTGGTCGAGAAGTCGGGGCGGGTTTAGTTAAATCTGGGTGCAACCGAAAAGATAGTAGTGAAACCCGCCCCTACACAATTTCCCCTGCTCTCCTGCGTAGAATGGTAGTTGCCCTAATCCTGTTACTAATCCAGATTCCCGCTACTTTAATCCTGCTGTCGCGCCTACTCAAAGGTCCAGGACGTCGTCCTCCTGTAGAAGCCAAGTCCCCTACCCCCGATCAGGTGGGGGCAGTTAGTGTTTTGGTGCCGACTCTCAATGAACGAGAACGCCTTAATCCTTGTCTAACAGGATTAAGTCAACAAAGTTACGAAGTACGCGAAATTATTGTGGTGGATAGTCACTCCACTGATGGCACACGGGAGTTAGTCAAAGATGCCCAAATCCAAGATCCGCGATTTCGGCTGATGACTGATGACCCATTGCCACCGGATTGGGTGGGACGCCCTTGGGCGCTGCATCAGGGCTATTTGCACAGTTGTCCCGATAGTCAGTGGATTTTGGGCATTGATGCGGATACGCAACCGCAACCGGGATTAGTGGCGGGATTAATTGATATTGCTGAAACCTTAGGGTTTGACCTGGTATCTCTGTCACCGCGATTTATTCTCAAGTATCCGGGGGAATGGTGGCTACAACCAGCGCTGTTAATGACATTAGTCTATCGATTTGGTCCAACAGGGATTACCAGTAATTCCGCTGAACGGGTGATGGCAAATGGGCAGTGTTTTTTGTGTCGCCGACAAGTTTTAAGCCAACTCGATGGGTATAGCAGTGCCAAGGGTTCATTTTGTGATGATGTCACCCTAGCGCGGTATGCCGCCAAACAGGGATTTAAGGTGGGATTTTTGGATGGTGCGAATGTGCTGAAAGTCCGCATGTATGAAGGCGCTTGGGCGACTTGGCAGGAGTGGGGGCGATCGCTCGATTTAAAAGATGCTTCGAGTCCGGGTCAACTCTGGAGTGATGTGTGGCTACTGCTGAGTACCCAGGCATTGCCTCTACCCGTGTCTTTCGTCGTTTTGGTGAGTTTGAGCCTCGGCATCTGTTCACCCGTCCTTATGGCTGTCCTAGGGTTAAATCTAGGATTATTGGTGATGCGCTGGGCATTAGTGGGCGCGATCGCTCGTTCTTATGATTTCACTCCATCTTCCTCCCCCGCCGCTTGGCTATTCTGGCTTTCACCTCTGGCTGATCCCTTAGCTGTGCTGCGGATTTTCTTGTCAGCTAGGCAACAACCGAAACAGTGGCGGGGGCGGATTTATGGCAGTTAGAGATGGGAGATGGGGGTGCAGAAGGGCAGAGGGGCAGAGAAGACAAGGCAGATGGGGAATCAATTCAAAAGTTGATCAGGGCGGGTTTTGAACAAACGTTATTACTCAATAGCGATAAAGAAAGTTCCATTACCCACCCCTACAAATCAGGGGTCAACACTCAAAACGTAGTCAGGGCGGGTTTTGAACAAAACGTTATCATTAACGGCGAGACGAAAGTCCCCAAACCCGCCCCTACACACTCAACATTTCCCCAATCCCTAATTACTCTTCATCGGCAGATTTAAATTGGTCTACTCGTTCTAACTGCCAGAGAATCTGATTGCCTTCACGCCGCACTCGCGAGACAATCCAGTTGCGCCAGGGCCAATGATCTCCCCGACTGGTGACGGCACTGGCATTGATATCCATTAAATCGGCGAGTTCGGAACTACTAATCAAATAGCCCTCACCAGCGATTTCATCAGCAATGCGTAGGGTTTCGATTAAGTTGCTTAGTTGGGCAACTCTTACTTCGCGGGGTAACTCCTCATTGGAACTGTTGGGTGAATCGGGTATTTCTATCATGGGTTTTTCTGATGTAGGAAGGCTCGATGGTACATCTTTGTAACCTACATCAAAAGTGGTCTTTTCATCTGATACCCCTGTTACGGGTGTCTCCTGGGGTAAGGTGGGAGAGGTGGAATTCCTTACTTCTACCAGTTGTGTTAGTCTGGGAAGTTTGCCCTTGGCAAAGGCAGTCGCAATTTGATCACAACGTTCGTTGCCTTGATTACCACTGTGTCCCCGTACATATTGCCAAGTGACCAGGGGAGAATTGACCGCATCCAGTTTTTCCCATAAATCTTGATTTAAAACGGCTTTTCCCTGAGAGGTTTTCCAGCCTTTCTTTTTCCAGCCCTTAATCCACTTGGTAATGCCGTTCTTGACGTATTCGCTATCGGTATAGAGGGTAATCGGCTGTGTTTGTCCAGATTTCTGAAGCAGGATCAGGGCTTCAATCGCGGCTAAGAGTTCCATACGGTTATTGGTAGTTTGTGCCGTAGCCCCCCCAATTTCATGCACAGAACCATCGGTAAAATAGACAACTGTACCCCAGCCACCGGGTCCGGGATTACCAGTACAGGCTCCATCGGTATAAACACTTTTGATTTGACGAGTTACAGGCATTGTTTTGGATTATGATTAGACTCCTAACTGGTTGTAGCAGAGTTCTTACCCTATCGACACAATGGGGGGTTAAGGGGAAGCTGGGGAGGCTGGGGAAGCACTACCTGTAGGGACACGGCATTGCCCATCCGTATCAACTTAAGCTCAACCCCTCTCCCCCAGCTCATAAGGGTAGGTTTTTTAAGATTGGGGTTGAGGTAAGACTTAGAAGACAGGTAGACCAGTAGACAAGGAAGAGTGAGAACGAAAAATCGGGCGTTTCGGCTTTTAGAAGTGAGTTTGACCGAACAAGATTC
>NZ_JAVJUO010000056.1:0-12068 GCF_040220555.1 Coleofasciculus sp. C1-SOL-03 | reverse complement strand
CGCGCCATTGTGGTGATTCGGGGATGAATGACGGGTTTTACTGATAACCTGTGACAAAGGGCGCACGTCTGACAAAGGGCGCACGTCTGACAAAGGGCGCACGTCTGACAAAGGGCGCACGTCTGACAAAGGGCGCACGTCTGACAAAGGGCGCACGTCTGACAAAGGGCGCACGTCTGACAAAGGGCGCACGTCGGTGCGCCCCTACGGTTGATTATGGTAGGGGCGACCTGCTTGCATTAATTCACAACGGCGTCCATTGACTCGGGTCGCCCTTTACTCAATGGCGGTGTTTATAACCTGGTGGGTTACGGCGGATATGGGATTAGATGGTTCGTTTCCTCCACGAAGCACCGCCTAACCCACCCTACTGGTGGACACTCAAATCGGGTTTATTTGCCCAACATCGACTGTTGCTCAACCTCCTGTTCCCATTGCACCTCTGCCGACTCTGGCACTAAACTCACCTGCACCGCACAGGCTTTTAACTCCGGTTGCCCAGACTCCGGACAAGATTCTGGATGGGTCAAGGCATTCGCTTCGGCATTGGCTGCCCACAACGCCCCCCAATGCATCGGTACAAATACCGTCCCTGGCGCGATCGCTTTCGTTACCTGAGCCGGAAACCGACTTTTGCCCCGGCGCGATCGCACGTCTACCCAATTCCCGTCTTCAATCCCTAGTTTCTGGGCATCACGGGGATGGATTTCTATGAACGGTTGTGGATGCATTTGCTGAATCTTGGGAATACGACCCGTCCGAGTTTGGGTGTGCCAGTGACCATACAGGCGTCCTGTTGTCAAGACCAATGGATAATTCGGATCAGGGGGTTCTGCCAATCCCCGTGAGTGATACGCGGCAAACTTTGCCCGTCCATCGGCGGTGGGGAAGCGCCAATCTGTGTACAAGCGTTTGGAATTTGTCGGGGTGGGTTTAGTCTCGTTAGAGGTTGAGGACTTATCGGTAAACTCCGCCTCCGGGTTTTCCTGCGGATGGGGCCACTGAATTGGACTCTCCTGTAACTGCTCATAACTAATACCCGTCATATCGCAAACCCGCCCCCGGGTGACTTGCACGAACTCCCGATGCACCGCCGCCGAATCCGCAAAGTCAAACTGTTCCGTAAACCCTAAACGCCTCCCAACTTCGGCAAAGATTTCCCAATCGGCTCTAGATTCGCCAACTCGGTTGCGGAATTGGGGACATAAGGTTACGACCCGTTCAGAATTCGTCATCGTTCCCGTTTTTTCACTCCACTGGGCGGCGGGAAGGATGACATGAGCATAAGCTGCCGTTTCTGTAGGATAATAGGCATCCTGATACACCGTAAACGGGGACTGCTTCAACGCCGCTTTCGTGCGTTCTAAATCGGGCATACTCACCGCCGGATTCGTCGCCGCAATCCAGAGGAATCCGACTGCACCTGTCTCTAATCCCAGGATCATATCCCAAGCTGGTAAACCCGGTTCTGGGGAAATTTGTCCTGGATTGAGTCCCCACAATTGTTCCAATTCTGCCCGATGTTGGGGATTCTTCACCAACCGATAACCCGGGAGAATATGCGCCAATCCTCCCGCTTCTCGTCCCCCCATCGCGTTGGGTTGTCCAGTGAGGGAAAAGGGACCCGAACCCGGTCTACCAAGGGTTCCGGTCATCAGGTGTAAGTTAATTAATGTGCGGACTTTGGCGGTTCCTTCTGAGGATTGATTCATCCCCATTGACCACAAGGATAATACTCGTTCGGAATCACCCCAATATCGAGCCGCCTTTTCCAATTCATCTAACCGAATCCCACACTTACGCGCTACAAGTTCGGGGGGATAGTGGCGAATGATATCGGCGTAGAGGGGAAAGTCTCGCGTACAGTCATCAATAAATAGGGTATTAATTTTCCCCCAACGCATCAGCAAATGGGCAATTCCATTCAGCAAGTCTATATCCGTCCCTGGTCGAATCGCTAAATGTAAATCAGCAGCTTCTGCGGTGGGAGTACGCCGGGGGTCAACCACAATCATTTTTACCTTGCGGTTCTTTTTACAATGTTTGTGCAGGCGATTAAATACGATTGGGTGACATTCGGCGGTATTTGTACCAATTAAAAAGGCACAATCTGTTTTTTCTAAATCCTCGTAGCAACAGGGAGGACCATCTGACCCGAAACTCTGGATATAACCCGATACGGCGGAGGACATACAGAGGCGAGAATTGGCGTCAAAATTGTTTGTACCCAGACAGCCTTTGAGTAATTTTTGGGCAATATAATAGTCTTCGGTTTGAAATTGACCAGAACCATACATACAGATGGATTCAGGTCCTTGGGTAAAGCGGACGGTTTGCAGTTGGAGGACGATGCGATCGAGGGCTTCATCCCAACTGACTCGTCGAAAGGGCTGATCCAAGGAGTCTCGCATCATCGGATATTTGAGACGATTTTTATCTAAGGATTCGCTTACTGTCGCTCCCTTGACACAAACTTTTCCCTGGCTGGAGGGATGATCGCGATCGCCCCGTACTCGCCATATTGGTGTTCCTTCACTATCGCGATGAGTGGCTTTACCAGGTTGGGCGGGTGGCGTGACCTCTAAACCACAGCCGACACCGCAATAGGGACAAAGTGTTTTTGTTGAGTTAGTCATGGATTTTTTTAGGGAACAGGGAACAGGGAACAGGGAATTAAAATTTAGAATTCATATCTTTTTGACTATCTTTGGGTTCAGGTTAAGGAAATAAAAGTGTTGATTTGGTATAAACAGCAACAAAAAGTCATGGGATATGAAAAAATTACATTGGAGAAATGCTAATTTTACAGAATGGTGTGAAAATGAGCGTATTTCACTATGAGATAATAGAGGACAGTAAAACCAGAAGAGAATCCCAAGCCTTCTCTCTTTAACCCCCCTTTCAAAGGGGGGCAAGGGGGGATGGAGAGAGGTTTTCCAGATCCCGTGGAACGTAAGATTGGAGGTTAGGTGCTGGTTGATGAACTGGGTACACGCGATCGCATTCCGGTGAACAACGTCTCATCTCAGCCAATCGTCTGGGATATTGGGTGTCGCGATCGCTCTCCAACCTACGCGCTAACCTCGACAAGATGAGAGCCTTATTCTATGATGTGAATAAGCGGATTTTTGACGGGACGAAGCGGGGGCAAAAAACCCGGTTTGCCGTCAAAACGCTAGGAACCTTGACAATTAAAGATTTCAGCCGTTTTTGAGAAAGGGCAAAAAAAGCAAAAAGTCCATTTCAGCGTTTGGATTTCGTCAGCCGTCAAAATTGGCTGTGGGAGTCCCGGCTAGAAAGGGTTTCAGAGGGCGGGGTTTCCTTATAATGAATCCCGGCAACGGGATTGAAACATGATGTCTTCTAAGTCGTAGCCGTCTAAATCCATTGTTTCCTTATAATGAATCCCGGCAACGGGATTGAAACCCGACAAAACAAATTCAGCATTGTGTAGACTTTGACCGTTTCCTTATAATGAATCCCGGCAACGGGATTGAAACTGGGAATGACTTGACATTGAGATACTTCCACTTGGTTTCCTTATAATGAATCCCGGCAACGGGATTGAAACACAAAGGGGAACGAGGGGTGGCGGGAGAACCTGGAGTTTCCTTATAATGAATCCCGGCAACGGGATTGAAACTGAACCGCTGGCTGATTACTACGCCCAACCTTGAGCGTTTCCTTATAATGAATCCCGGCAACGGGATTGAAACGCAAAGGTCATTGGCGACGGCAAGGCGTCAAAGGGGAGTTTCCTTATAATGAATCCCGGCAACGGGATTGAAACGTTCACTCGGTCTTTATCTTCGATTCGACCGAGGGTTTCCTTATAATGAATCCCGGCAACGGGATTGAAACAAGCAAGTTTACAGGGAAAAACCTGAAGCTTTTGAGGTTTCCTTATAATGAATCCCGGCAACGGGATTGAAACACTTACTAAAGTTCAGGCGTTGGAAGCTTCACTGATTCGTTTCCTTATAATGAATCCCGGCAACGGGATTGAAACAATCAGTCCTGGTCTTACTACGCTCACAGCCTATAGTTTCCTTATAATGAATCCCGGCAACGGGATTGAAACACATAAACCAAATTTTAAAAGATTCACTCAAATCCCCCCATAAACCTGTAGAGACGTAGCATGCTACGTCTCTACAAAGGGATGTCGATAATTGGCTAACTTACCAATGAATCATCAACATCAATGGGTTTGTTCATCCACCAAAACTGGAACACCTTCGACTGGCAATTCGGTTTCTTCACCTTCATGATGTGTCGCAAAAGATCCTTTAGGTTCTCTGAGGAAGAACCAACAGAGGAAGGTAACCACTAATGCTGTAACTCCTAAGGTTTGGAAGAAAACGCGGTTACCGAAATCGCCTTCAGGGAGCAAACTAAATAGGGTGAGATAGGCAACAGCACCCACATTACCATACGCCCCAACATTACCCGCAATCTGACCCGTAACTCGGCGTTTGATTAACGGTACCATGGCAAAGGTAGACCCTTCACCAGCTTGGACAAAGAAGGAACACCCCATAGTGAGAATAACCGCAGCAGGTAGCCACCAACTCCCATTTACGGTACTCAACATCAGATAGCCAATTCCCATGCATCCTGTCAACACCGTCATCGTCCATTTCCGGCTTCCTAAAGTATCTGAAATTAATCCGCCACCGGGACGTGAAACTAAGTTCATAAACGCATAACTAGCAGCAATCATTCCGGCTAATTGCTTACTCAATCCAAAGGTTCCTTCAAAAAAGGCGGGAAGCATGGAAACAACGGCTAATTCTGAACCAAAGTTGACCACATAGGTTAATTCTAGAAGGGCGACTTGGGAGAAGTTGTAGCGATCATTAGCAGGATACCGTTTTTTACTTGTCATGAGGTCTTTATTTACATCCCAGCATTTGTAAGCCTGGAACAGATATAACCCCAACAGCGCTAACCAGGTGATAATTAATCCAGTTCCATCTAAGAAACCAACATTACTTAAACGCCAAGCCAAGACAGCCAGAACACCCACCAGAGGAACATTCATCAGCATCAGGAATCCAAAGTCCCGCTTGGTGGTGACTTCTAAGCCACCGTGACGCTTGGGTTTCTGATAAACTTTACCCGGAGGTGTATCTTGAACGTTTCTATAGTAAAAGATGCCATAGAGTGCAGCAATAATACCAGTGAGTGCGATCGCTAATCGCCAGTTGATCAATCCACCCCCAGCGCCAACGGTTAATAACGCCGCAATTGTGGGTAGGGTAAACGCAGATGCAGCCGAACCAAAGTTACCCCATCCCCCATAAATTCCTTCAGCCAAGCCAATTTCTTTGGGGGGAAACCATTCCGCCACCATGCGGATACCAATCACGAAGCCTGCACCCACAATACTTAGGGCTAAACGGCTGATCACTAATTGGCTAAAGTCTTGCGCTAGGGAAAACGCCAGACAAGGAATTGCCGCATATATCAGCAACACGGAGTAAGTTAACCGTGGACCAAAACGGTCGAGTAACATACCGATAATAATCCGAGCCGGTACCGTCAGCGCTACGTTACAAATCGCCAAGGTGCGAATTTGTGCCGCACTTAGCCCTAATTCTTCTTGTACGGCTGTCGCTAATGGGGCAAAATTGAACCAAACGACAAAGGAGAGAAAGAAGGCAAACCACGTTAAATGTAAGATGCGGTATCGACCGCGAAATGACCATAATTCTTGCAGCATCTGTTACTTACCTATCTGTAAAAATTTCCGAATGGGGGTTCAATTTAATCGAGCAATTTTTTAATCCATTGAATTCGTCAATTGCTCTCACTTAACCGAAGTAATTTATTTACGGTTCCCCGATGTCCGCTACAAGAATCACACCCTTGCCCGAGAGGTTTCGTATATTTAAATACAAAATTGGATTGAATATGCATTGGCTGCATAATTTTAATTCTTAGATTGCATAATTTACCTCAACTATACATGTAGAGACGTTGCATGCAACGTCTCTACAGGTTGACATCAATGGATTGAAATGGGCTGCTAGGAGAATCAATCACAAGGGAGATATCCTGAGCAAATTTCTCCTATCTCCACAGGAAGGGATGGGCAAATCACCTGAACTATCCAAACTGGTAATGCTTCTTCACATCACTCCTAATCTTCCAAGTACAAGACATTCCGGCTGGAAACGTAACTAAATCGCCTTTTCCCATTTCGACAGGTTCACCGCCATCAGGAGTGACAACCACATCGCCTTCCAGGAAATAGCAGGTTTCTGGTTCATCATAAGTCCAGGGAAATTCTGAGGCTTCCTTCGTCCAAATTGACCAATTGAACACTTTTAACTCGTCCAGGCGTTCCTGACTCGGTTGGCGTTCGATTTTAATCGTCTGTTTGGTTGTCATTGGTTATCGTTCACTCATGATCGAACACTATAATTATAGGCGTCTGGGACTATAAGTTAAACCTCTCACCCTAATAATTAGGGCGGGTTTAGTGACATCTAGGTGACAATAAATGTTAATAGTGAAACCCGCCCCTACAATTGTTAATTACACAGACAGATCCCCGACTTCTTGGAGAATTCGGGGATCTTGCTTAGTGAGATAAAACAAAGGCTAGTTTAATTTTTTTACTCAAATTCTGTACAATATTTGGCGAATATTTGACTGAGGATGAGGCTGAAATAAAGCTGTGATTAAATTGCCTCCTATATAAGGAATAGCACAGACAACCCCTAGGATAGACCGCCATCGTTCCCAATTCAGCAAGGCGCGTCTAGCCGGATAAATGCGCCAAAATCGATTGACTGAACACATCATAGTGTTATCAATTCCACTGACATCATGCCACCATCCAGCAGGCAAATAAAGTGTTTCTCCGCGTTCTAGAATGACCTCTTGTTTGTGTTCCAGGGCTTGCTTGAATTTAGGAAAGGCGTCAAAATCGAGATGCTCTAAAGATACTTGACTAAAACAGCAACGCAACTTCATCCCATGACGTAAATGACCGAGAATGGAAAAGGGATAAAGATTGTAGGTTTGAGAGGGAGGGAACAAGACAATTTTTTTGACCCCATGCAGTTGAATCAAGGTATTATCCAGGATATCGTAATGCAATCCAGAACGATGGCTTCCTGAACCCATATACATTTTAAAGTCGGTGACAGCTTGAGTAAAACCAAGTTTGTCGCCCAAGGTTTTCCAGGTAGAGGTTTGGGTTAGTTGGGTAGTCTTGAGGGGGGCTTTTCCCAGATACAGATCATTCTCTTGAACTTTACCACAGCGTAAAAGTTCAGCATAGTCGGAGAATCGCATGGTTTCTAAGGCGACGCCACTACCGACACGAGAACGTTGAGAGTCTCCAGAATTATAGTTCGCCCGTTCGTAGTTCCGCACCATAAACTCGCGATCGCCAATTTTTGCACAAAGATACTCCAAAGTCCAATCGGGTTCATTTTCCAACAATCCGGTAATCACCACAGGTGTCCCGGTTTGTTGATAGCGTTGGCTAAAGGCTTCTGGCGTGAGTGTGGATATATCGACACGCGGTACAGAGAGAATTGAGGGGTTCATTCGCATATCAAACTCGACAAGGAAACGGGAAACAGAGAACAGTCAGGATTTGACAGTTGTTAGCATTTTTGGGGACAGCGAACAGACGTTATCGCCAGGTACTTATCTGAGGGACGTTTAACCGAGAACTAGGGAACAAAACCTTAAGAAAGCACATCTTGGCAAGGGTTCAACTCCATCCCCATCAATAGTCCTCCTGAAACTAAGGAGTAGGGGTGGGGACGATATCTGAGAAAATGGGGAAAAAACTTGACAATTTATTCAACAAGTGACAAAAATGATGGAATTTCTGATCGGTCATTGGCAAACAAGCACAGGAATCTGGGTAACGACTCGGTATGAAACCATACCATAAAATGCCGAAAAATGCCGGAAAAATTGCCAAAATTTGATTCGGCTAGGGAGAAACGTTCAATTTCAACTGGTACGAGGATATCATGTCAAATTATGTACTGCCCCTATTAACCACGCTAACCCGACAGGTTAAAGCCAATTTCGTGAACAAGACGCATCAGACGGAGGCGGTACAGGAACGGTTTCTGCTAAAGCTGTTGCGACAATATGCTAACACCGAACTAGGGCGGAAATGGGGGTTGAGAGAGATTAGCACCATCGACCAATTTCGCGATCGCGTCCCGGTTCTGCCCTATAGTAGTTATGAACCCTACACTGAACGTATTTTCCAGGGTGAGTCTAATATCTTAACCCCTGACCCCGTAGTCTATCTTAATCTCACCAGTGGTTCCACGGGTTCAAAGAAGCTGATTCCCGTAACCAAGCGGTTTCAGAATTCCTTGCGAGGGGCTAATTTAACCAGTATGGGGTTCTTAGCCGATGCGCTGAACACTCGCAACCGTAAGTTTGGTAAACTCTTAATTACCAACTCTGTGCAACCCATGGGACAGACGCCAGGAGGGATTCGGTACGGTTATGCCAGTGTTGGCGTGCTGCGGATGGGGAAATTTCTCTACCAACAACTGTTTGCCCATCCCTTTGAAACCCTGCAACCGGGGGATAGCCTAGCCCGCCATTACGTTTGCTTACTCTTTGCGCTACGCGATCGCACCATGCGGGGGATGATTGCTAATTTTCCCATGCTCCTGCTGCGAACGGCAAGTTATTTGGAAACCTACGCCGAAGATTTGATTCGGGATTTAGACAAAGGGACAATTGCGGATTGGCTAGATTTAGAATCCGGGATTCGGTCACAATTAGAGCATCAATGGTCTGCTTATCCGGAACGGGCGCAGGAACTACGAGATAGTTTACACCAAGAGGGACGCTTAACGCCGAAACGGGTTTGGTCAGAGTTATCCTTTGTCGCCACCGCACGCGGCGGTACGTCTGATTTCTACTTCCAACGCTTTCCCGATTATTTTGGTGATACGCCTGTGTTTGGGGCGGTTTATTCCTCAGCAGAAGCCACATTTAG
Organism: Coleofasciculus sp. C1-SOL-03; assembly: GCF_040220555.1. Taxonomy (NCBI): domain Bacteria; kingdom Bacillati; phylum Cyanobacteriota; class Cyanophyceae; order Coleofasciculales; family Coleofasciculaceae; genus Coleofasciculus; species Coleofasciculus sp. C1-SOL-03. The sequence continues at coordinate 3,070 of NZ_JAVJUO010000056.1, read as the reverse complement.
TATCTACCCGGATGTAGATACCGATGGGAGTGTTTTGGCAATAGAAAGCGGCTTCTTTGAATTTGTTCCCGAAGACCAATGGGACGCCGAACATCCGAAAACTCTATTGGCGACTGAGGTGAAGGTAGGGGAACACTATCGCCTCTTAACCACCAATTATAGTGGGTTTTATCGCTACGATATTGGTGATGTAATCGAAGTTGTGGGATTTTACAATAAGACGCCCTTAATTGTTTTCCGTTATCGTCGCGGCGGAACCCTGTCGGCTACTGCAGAGAAGACAACAGAACACCATGCAACTCAGGTAATGCAAGCCTTACAACAGGAATTTGACGTACCTTTAGAAGATTTTTGTCTAACCCTTTCGGAGAGTATTGTCACCGCCCATTATTTAGTCAATATTGAGTTAGCACCGGGTCAACGTTTAGACAATCCCCAAGCTTTCCTCGCCAGTTTTGACCGTAAACTGCAAGACGCCAATACATCCTATGCGGTAAAACGACCTGATAATTATATCCCAGCGCCCCGCCTACGGATTTTAGCACCGGGTAGTTTTGCCATTGTGCGTCAGCGTCAGTTAGAACGCGGTGTTCCTGATTCTCAGTTGAAGTTTCCTCATATTAGCAATGATCGGCAATTTTTGGCAGGGTTAGAGGTGTTAGAGGAGGTAAGATTACCTGATGATAGTGGCGATTGAGATGAGGAAGCTGGGGAAGATGAGGGAGATGAGGGAGAATTTTTCCAATGCCACTGACTTTAGAGTTTGTAGTAAGCGCTTTAGCGCTTCTGGCACTAAAGTGCCTACTACGAACCCAGCTTAAGTCAGTGACATTCGACATAAGACAAATAACGAATGACATAAGACGAATGACAAATGACAAATAACTATTGGCAATCGGCTGTTCTCACAATTGTATTAGGGAGTCAAATTTTTGGGTTAGGTACGGTTGAGGCGACAGCAAACCAGAAACGCACCGCTTGCCAAACCAAGAAAGAACTGGCTTGTGCTGGTGTTGTCATAACGCCAGATTCGCCATTTTTGGACGAATTAGTCACCCATTACATCAACCGTATTCCTCTGGAAACCACACCGCCCGACTTAACCATAACCGAAGCCGAACAATTCCGCGATCGCTTCATAGAAAAACTCACTCCTATTTTAGGACAACGCATCGGATATAAAGCCGGACTCACAAGTACAACCGCGCAAGAACGGTTTAATATCTCCCATCCCTTACGCGGGATTCTCTTAGAACAAATGTTGCTACCCAGTGGGTCAATTGTCCCCGCCAATTTTGGCGCACGTCCCCTGTTTGAAGGAGATTTAATCGTCAGAGTCGGAAGTGAGGCAATTAATGAAGCCACAACTCGCCAAGAAGTTTTAGCCGCCTTAGATGCCGTTATTCCGTATATTGAACTGCCAGATTTAATCTATGACTCTGGGGTAAAATTAGACGCGGCTGACCTAATAGCGATTAATGTGGGGGCGCGTTTAGGGATTGTAGGCGAACCGATGCTTGTAGTTGCGCTTTAGCGCCCTAAACGTTAAAACACCAACCATAAACGCTCAAATCATATCATATCTTGACAATTGCTCCTAATTGTAATACTGTAAAAGCCATCGTTTCAGGAGTTTTTATTCAGGGGTGTTTAACCGAACATGATAAGTAGTCGGACAAAAGAAAACGGTACTGTATTAAGTGCAAGTAAATCGCCCTCAAACCCTTACTGTTGCCTGTTGCCTGTTGCCTCTTCCCTAATCTCAACCGTTCACGTTAATTGTGTCCACCCACTTATCAGTGCCATTTTACTTCAGTATCAGGGCGCACGTCGGTGCGCCCCTACGGGAATGTGGGTTAAACATTGATAAAATAGTTCAATCTATTTTTATCTACCGACTGAATTTACTAACTATCTATGGTTTCTTCAATTGATCCCCAATTAGCCATTCCAACCTCAAAATCAACCCAACTCCCCCAACCGCCAACATTTACCTCAAAAGAAGCGGAACGCCTGCACCGCAAACAACACTTAGCCGCCGCATTCCGCCTATTTGCCCGCTACGGCTTCGATGAAGGAATTGCGGGACATATCACCGTGCGTGACCCTGAATTCACCGATCATTTCTGGGTCAATCCCTTTGGCATGTACTTTGGTCATATTCGGGTTTCTGATTTGATATTAGTTAACCATAACGGTGAAATTGTCAAGGGGGACAAACCCGTTAACGCCGCAGCCTTTGCCATTCACGCCCAAATTCACCAGGCGCGACCGGATGTTATCGCCGCCGCCCATGCTCATTCCCTCTATGGCAAAAGTTGGTCAACGCTGAAACGTCACCTTGACCCCATCACTCAGGATGCTTGTGCCTTCTATGAGGATCATGCCGTGTTTGAGGACTATACAGGTGTTGTTTTGAATACAAACGAAGGTGAACGTCTGGCGGAAACCTTAGGCAAGAAGAAAGCCATTATACTGTGTAATCATGGTTTATTAACCGTGGGACATTCAGTCGATGAAGCGGCGTGGTGGTTCATCGCCATGGATAGATGTTGTCAAGCACAATTGATGGCGGAAGCGGTGGGTAAACCTAAGTTAATTAATCCGGATACGGCGAAGTTGACTCATAGTCAAGTGGGTTCTCATTCTTTGGGTTGGTTTAGCTTTCAACCCCTTTATGACATGATAATTAAAGAAGAACCCGATTTATTGGATTGATTAGGAAATCCGTCGAGAAACCGTAGGGGTACCATCCTTGCGCCCGATTTAATCGTCAAATCTATTCCACAATTTTAGCTGTGTCACGCCGCAATTTTGGGCAAAAATTAAAAGTTAGTCAGGGCGGGTTTTGTATAAAAGTTATTAGCCATGGCGACATGAAATTCCCTAAACGCTTTACCGCTTACGTCGAGAAACCGTAGGGGCGCAAGGACCTGCGCCCGATTTAATCATCAAATCTATTCCACAATTTTAGCTGTGTCATGCTGCAATTTTGGGCAAAAATTAAAAGTTAGTCAGGGCGGGTTTTGTATAAAAGTTATTAGCCATGGCGACATGAAATTTCCTAAAC
>NZ_JAVJUO010000055.1:0-71242 GCF_040220555.1 Coleofasciculus sp. C1-SOL-03 | reverse complement strand
CCAGTAGTGGGCTGACCCACCTAAAATGGTGAATTAGAATTGTAGGGGCGCACGGCGTGCGCCCATTCTAACCGTAAAATCTATTGCACAATTTTAGCTGTGTCAGTCCAGTACGTTAGCGAAGGCGTAACGCACCATTTTTCACAGATTTGGTGGGTTACGGCGGATATCGAATTATAAGGATTAGTTTTGTTAATTCAATCCCGCCTAACCCACCCTACGAATTTGTATTTTTCATTAACTACCAAGGATTACCCACCAGGGTAAATGAACTCCAATAATACGGATGAGTTAAATTAATTCCACCTTGGTTCCGTAGTTCCTCTGGTAAGTCTACTCTCGCGGCTGGCGTGACTAATTCATCCCCATCTAATTCCACCTCTCCCCGCATCATTGCCAGTTGTGCTTGTCGCAAGGCTTCCGCTTTAATCGGCGCTTGTTTTAACTGTTGATAAAACGTGGTCATGAGTCCTAATGTCCCGGTATCACTCACATACCAGAGACTACCTAATGCCGATTTCACCCCAGCTTGCACCGCTAATCCGGTAAATCCTAATTCTGCTTGTTCATCCCCTAACGCTGAACGACAGGCACTTAACACCATCAGTTCGACTTGGGGATTATCTAACTGTAACTCCTGTAATTTGTCTAGCGTTAATCGGGTATTCCAAAACTGAATATAGGAATTACTGGCTTTACCCGGTTTAAACTCCCCATGAGTGGCTAAATGCAAGATACCAAAGGGTTGGTCAGCACGGGCTTGTTTAAGATTGTCTAAGGTAAAAGTTTGATTCAGAAAAGATGTACCCAACCACAACTGATTAGTAATAATTGATAACTCTTTGGGGACAGCAGGTAAAGGGTCTTGTTCCTCAAATTGAGACGCGCCCATGGCTAAGATATCAGCATTTCGGATATCCACATAACCTGTATCCGTGAGGCTAAAACTGGGCATCAACCCGACACTATAGTTCTCGATAATAAATTGATTTCCGTCATAGAGTGTAGCAATGGGGAGGGAACGTAAGCCACTATCCATAACAAAGCTGAGATTATTAATCTGTTGGGCTTGTAACTCTTCGGCAATCGGGGACACTAACCAATCATAAAGTTGTTTTGCAGAGGGTTTATAGGGGCGGGGAATGCGAACATCGGTGACAGCGCGACGTAATTGTTGTACTTGTTGCATCACTTTGTCTCGGGTTGCACCGGGAACGGGACGGTGAATTACATCTCCAGAGGCGGTAACTAGGACGAGTTCCAGTTGGTCAGTGGGTTGAGGATTGGGGTTACTGGACAGTTGTTGACGCTGAGGATTGGACGGGTTAAATTGCCAGAGAATTTCGGTTGTATCTTTAGGATTGGGTTTTTCGGGAATGGGAGTTTGGGGTTTAAAGAAGGCGTAAATTAGGGCAGGTTTTATGCCTGTTTGTTGTTCGATTTGACTCAACGTTGTTTGCACTTGTTCAGGGGTAGCCGTTTGGGTATTACGAATTCCTAGGTAACTTTCATAGGCATTCGTGACATTACCTTCTTGTTGAGTCAGTTCAGCGTCAGCCGTTGGGGTGGTTGTGTTGGTTGTGGATGAGACAGCAACTTGACTCCCCTCGTCTGGGGTGCTATCTTCCTCGGTAGATTCATTAACCTCAGTCGGTTGAGTAATATCAACCGGATTTATCGGTGGATCATCGACGGTACTGGTAGGAATGTCACCGCGAATAATCGCAATATTTCCTTCTCGGTGAGTCAGGGGAAAGGAACGCGGCGGGATAATACTAATGTCTCCACTGGTGAGAACGCCAGCTGTACCATTAATTTCTGCATCTCCGACTTTAAACGGTGTGAGTGCGTCACCCCCATGGCGAATGGTAATATCTCCCCCACCGTTACCACCAGCCGTGGAGATACTGGCGTCTATCCCATTTTGGTCGGTAAAGGTGTCTGTGGCGCGGAAGTATTTGCCTGCGGTGATATCGACTTCACCCCCTGTACCATTATCACCACCTTGAGCATTAATCGAACCCACCTGAATATCGCCGATAGGGTCAAGGGTAACATGACCCCCATCACCGGAACTCCCACTGGTATTAATTGCACCTGTGGTTATTTCTAATTCAGCTTGAACGACAATATCGCCACCCGTCAATCCAGAACTATTCAAATCTGCGATCGCCACTCTGCCAGATTTTGCGTTAAGATAGATATCTCCCCCCTCTCCCGTGGGGTTACTGGTATTTAAGGTAACCCCACCCCCTTCCAAATCAGTTGTGTTGAGGGTAATGGTTCCGCCACGGGTTTGAATAACGCCTGAACCGGACAAGACGGTAGGATTAGAACTATTAACCGAAATATCACCGCCATTGGTTGTCAGCGTCAGCGCACCTGTGGTAAGATTGCCTGTACTAATCGCACCATTGGTACTGGTGATGGTAAGGGCGCGATCGCGATTGATCATGTCACTGGTAATAATATCCTGATTCGCCAACAAGGTAATCGTCGCATTCTCCTCTCCAGTGATGGTTCCGGCGGTGGTATTGATGGAACCCGAACCCACAGGTGCTTGTAATGTGACAGGGGTTTGGAATGTAATATCATCGGCTAGGGTAATTGCGCCACTGCTAGTTGTCCCACCAATCGTGATTGAGGTAAATGTATTTTGTAGGGAATTCAGTTCTGATGGGGTCAAATCTAAAATACTATTGCTACCACTATCCGCACCTCCGAGTTGAATCCCTTGGCTTGAGGTTAATGGTTGTAGGGTTAATGTTCCGGTTCCAGAGATAGTACCTGTAAAATTAAGTTCATCGCCGATTAGGGTAAGATTTCCTGCACCTCCATTAATATTGCTGCTGATAGTCGCGGGATTATTGAATTGGAAGGTATCATCTGAGTTTCCACCTGTCAAGTTAGAAAAGTCACTAAAGGTAAGTCCGTTAATTGTACCGCTATTGCTTCCGGTAATCGTCCAAGTGTTGGCGGTGTTATTGGCAATTAGGGTACTGGTTGCATTTGGGGTTCCTTGGACTTGTTCAATATTGGTTCCCCCTAATACTGCTAAGTTTACAGTTAAGGGACTGGTATAGGCTGAATAATCTAGGGTATCTGTACCTGCACCGCCATCAACTGTTCCGGTAAAGGTTACGCCATCATTGAAACTAAATGTATCGCTATTACTTCCTCCTGTCAGGTTGTTAATAGCGGTAAAGGTACTGCCATTAATAGTGCCAGCATTCGAGTTGGTTAAATTCCAGGTGTTCGGGGTGTTACTCGCAATTATTGTATTGTTCCCTCCACCCCCGTCAATGGTTCCTGTAAATGTAACACCATTGTTTAATTGGAAGATATCATTAGCATTACCACCACTCAGGTTCGGAAAATCTGAGAAACTCAAGGTTCCATTAACAGTTCCCGCATCATTGGCTGTAATATTCCACGTCGTCGCTGTATTTGTGCCAATTAACGTGCTACCTGTATTGCCAATAACCGCTTCGATATTTTCACCGCCAATAGCGGCTAGATTAACGGTAACGGGATTTGGATTACTGGAGTAGTCCAGGGTATCTGTACCCTCACTCCCATCAATTGTACCCCTGATAGTCGCGTTGTTCGTGAATCGAAATGTATCATCTCCATTACTGCCAATTAGATTTTGAATATTCCTAAATGAAGAGATTCTACCACTTATTGCATCGAGATCAATGAATGTAGCATCACCAGCATTATCTCCCGTGATATTCCAACGGTTAATTGTATTACCAATCAGAGTATTGTTTCCACCGTCACCGTCAATATTTAGGTTAAAGAAACTTCCATTCCTGTTGAAAATAAAGGTGTTATCGCCAGAACCACCACCGATAGTAATAGAGCTAAAGTCATCCCCTAGTCGATTCAGTTCTGTTTCTGTCAGATCTAATGCCAATGTATCATTGTTATCTCCACCAATAACAATATCTTGATCAGGTGTAAAAGGCTCAAGCCGAATAGTTCCGTCATTACTACTTGCACCAATGTCAATTTCATCACTGGTGACAATAATATTGCCGTCACCTAAAGAACCCGTTGCATTGATATTGGTAATAATACTCGTCGCCGCTTCAAGAGTGACATTACCACCTCTATTATTGCCACCAGAACACTGATTTCCTACACCAGAACAAGAGAGTATTGCACCAGCAGTTCCGTCAATCGTACTGGTGTCTATTGTACCGCCACTACTAAGATTGATAGTCCCACTACTCAAATTACCAACTGAGTGAATATCATCTGTAAAAATATTCCCCCCTGCCTCGAAAGAGATATTGCCTCCGTTGCCGTTGTTCGTTGAAGCGAATACACCATCACCATCTACCGTAATGCTACTACCGGATGTAACGATAATATCACCAGCATTAGCTGTTCCTTCATCGGTACTCGCAGAAGCGTTTAAACTTCCTTGCACAGTAATCGCGCCATTGTTGCTAGTAAGTTCAATAGTTCCACCTGCTGTATCACCCATGTTAGATGGACTTTCACCAATAGAGTCTATTTGACCTGTATTAATATCACCATTCGTACTTATGGAGATTGCACCACCCGATAAAGCTGTTGAGTCAATTTGACCTGTGTTAATCTCCTCTGTTGCTTCTAGGGTAATATCGCCGCCAGAACCTGTAAAACCTAGATCAGAATTAGCCGTTGATAGGAGATCATCGGTTTGGATACCACCGCTATTGCTCCTGATATTAATATTTCCACCACCAGTAGGACTACTTGCCGTGATTTGAGTTATCTCAATATCACCTTCGGCATCAAGGATAACGTCACCACCGTTGCTATCAAAACCAAAGGTGCTTATTTCACCTTGAACGGTAATTGTACCATTGTTGCTGGTGATATTAACAGCTCCTCCATCACTAAAGCCACCATCGGTATTAATATCATTTGTTACTAGAATATTCCTGGCGGCTTCAAGAGTAATATCACCACCCTTCGCTGTTGAGCCAGAAGCAGCATTGAGCCGAGCTGTAGTAATGCCACCTATCGTACTGGTCAACGTTATATTACCAGCATCATTATCGAAAGCATCACTGCGAACACTGCCAACATTAATATCATTGAAGGCTTCCAACTCAATTGTGCCTCCCATTGACCCAAAAGCATGCACACCAAATGTAGCCGCCGTTGTATCAATACTTCCCTGCTCACTAATAATCGTAATATTGCCAGCCGTGCCATCGGCATTTGAGCGAGCCGTCACATCTGACGTAGTAATATCATCTCTAGCCCTTAAAAAAATATTCCCACCGTTTCCAAGTCCTGCACCTGCAGAACCTGATTCTACAGCACTATTAGCTGCACCAATAACATTAATTGCTCCATTCACACTGGTAACAGTTACCGCACCACCAGTACCAGCGTCATTAGTACCACTGTCAAGCCTTCTCACATTAATGTCATCGTTAGCCGTTAGATTAATTGCTCCCCCATCGAATGCATTCGTTATAATTGTTCCTGCTGTAATCGTTTCACCCGAAATAGTAATGTCTCTTCCTGGTGCTGTGATTGATTGAGTCTGATCCATCGAAAAATCACCAACACCATTACCATCTGCATCCGCTGTCAAAGTAATTGATTCACCTGGATCAAAAGTTAGCGATAGACCATTGATAATCGTAATATTATTAGTTGCTTGGAGAACAACATTACCGACTTGAGATTCAATATCGCCAGCATTAATATTAATATTTACACTATCAAATTGATCTTGAAAAATATCCGGTAATTCTCCATTTACACCACCTGTACTCGCGGTATTGGAAATAGTAATATTTGTCGGATCTAGTAGCAAAGTTCCCCAATCACCAAAATTGGTACTAACATCAACCAAACCATCAAATAGCAGGTTTTGCTTCCCTGAAACTTCAACAAATCCACCATCTCCAGTATTATTACCACCACTAGCGCTAATGTTTCCATAGAATCCGGTAGTATCATCTGCCCAAACAATAACTTCACCCCCATCACCTTCTGTTAAAGCATCAGCATGAATCACTGAGTCACTACTTACAAACGTGCGAGAAGCATTTGGCACAGAATCTTTCCCTTGATACCCGCCACCAATGCGGACAGTACCCCCACCATTAACTCCAGAAGCGTCTATATTGGCAGAAATTAAACCCACTTTATTGCCAATAACATTAACCTCACCTCCCGTTGCTGATGAGGGCGCAAAGCTGGGTTCCCCTACAGCCCCTACATTGCCGCTGTTAGACACATCAATAGTGCCAGAAGCGATCGCCACCCCTGTCTCCTGCGGTAAAATGACCCCAGTATCAGCTAATTCTACCTCTCCCGATGGCGTTACATCAAGCCCAGTCTCAACAGTTTCCTCGTTACCCGTTAACAACTCAGGTAAATCTAGAGGGGTAACGGGTAAGGGTTCTCCCATTCCATTCGTGGGTTGTTCAATTTCTAGGGATAGTAATTTTCCTGGCTGAGATATCTTGACTAAATTGGAACCCGGAACCGCTGCGACGGTAACGGTTCCTCCGGCTGCGGTGATTGTTCCCGTATTGATTACAGTACCACCGAGTAAGGTGACTGTTTGCCCTGGTGATACGGATAAGTCACCAGCATTAATAAGACTTCCAGGTTGGGATACGTTAAAGGCAAACTGATTGGGTGTGCCAATTAAGGTTTGATAGTTATTCGTACCACTGGCATTAAACCAACTGTTATTCTCAAATCCAATTCCTGTGGCAGTTGTGGCGGTAAAATCAGCGGGAACGTTTAAACTAGCATCTGCCCCCAAAATAATTCCCGCTGGATTCATTAAATATAAGTTGGGAGTCCCCCCAGTTATCTGAATCAAACCGTTAATTACCGACGCATTTCCCCCCGTGACGCGACTGAGAATATTTTCCAGGTTGGGATTAGCGAGAAAATTGGCGATTTGGTTCGCATCTAAACCAAACTGCTCAAAACTATGGAATAAATTACTCCCATCTGCCGAAACACTGCCACCGTCAATATCATATTGGGTCCCATTTTCTGTGACGATTGTACCCGTACCGTCTACGGCTGGGGTGATGGATTGCGCCATGGCTGCGGAATTCCCGATCAGTGCAGCCACGCCACAGAGAATCGCTTGGCTTATGGATAGAAGCGTAAACAAGCAGCGGAAACCCAACCGAGACGATTTCATGATTGACAATCCTTTTCGTGCTATGTTAGATAGTTTCGCTTATTGTATTTTTTTTGTGTTGATAATTTAATAAAACGATACAAGATTTATTCTATTGTGATTACATCAATCGTAGAGGCGCCTCGTCTTGCGCCCAGAAACGATCAGCCGGATAGATTGGTGGGTTACGGCGGATATCCAGTTAAATGGTTTGTTGAGTTAATTTAATGCCGCCTAACCCACCCTACAAGACAACAATATAACAATATGACAAAACGGCATTTAAACCTATTAAGTATTCGCAATCGCCTTTTATCTCTAATCGGGTTGCTGTTCTCTCAGCCAACTCCGAAACGCCCGTAATGTCGCGGTTTCTCCATCCGATAAGCTTTGCAGAATAAACTGAGGAATTGCTGCTAACGGTAGCCATGGAAACGTCGGACTTCTCTCCACAGATTGATAAATTGTTGATTCTGGAGATAAAACAAACTGATTAGAAGGGCGGGTTTAGTCAACGTATCGGTTGTGTCCAAAACGTTATGAGTAAAACCCGCCCCTACATTCTTGTTCGGCTTAAATGGAAAGACCCAGTTTTAAACCAAGAACAACGTGAACAACCAGTAGAATCATAATTGTACTCCCCAAATAAGCATGAGCAGTACGAAACACTTGCTTCTTGTCACCCCCAAAACCAAACGTCATCAGCGCGTTAATTCCTAACAAAATTACGGCTGAAGAACCTGTCCAAAAATGCGGACTTTCAAAAATAGGTTTATGCTGCATCACCAGGGAAAGAACTCCTCCAGTATACCCCAGCGCAATAAACAAGTACATTAACGGTGCAAGCTGACGGTGAGATGCACGACTTTTCGCCGCCACTTCCCCATCTTTTGTCAGGCGACTACGCCATCCCATATAAGCAACAAAACTACCGAGAACAAATATCACGATTCCCATCATGACAGGATGTCCCCAGTGAACAATCGGTTCAGGAACGCCTAACCTGCGAAACCACGCCGCGATCGGTTCTAGGACTTGACTCAGTTGTTCTCCCATCGGTTTAAATTCATCTTTCTTTACATCTATCTATTTTGACACGTTTTGCACTCCCAGCCACTTCAATGATTGGCACAAAACCTGGGACAAAGGACAAATCACTCATCAGATAATCAGCCAAACCGCCAATCCCCAGAAGGGAACATATCGCAGCCAGCGCCCCCTTTTATCAGAGGGAATGACGGCGGTTAACAGTACACCTTGGAAAATGGAAAACAGCACCAAATCTACACAAAATGCGATAGTTACGCGGTTATTCATCAGCAGTTCTCTAAAATACTGCGTCCTTTGTGCTAAATCTCCAAACTCTGGTCTTCCCACAAAACCCCATACAATAGCTAGAGTACCCACAATCAGCCCTATCCATCCGAAAAGACGAGCTAACCAGCCTTTTTTAGGTTCATCCTTGTCTTGAGAACAGGGAACAGTATAACGCAGCGCCATATAAGGCGTAAGCATCACATTCGTCAGGAACATTGCCACACTCCACATCAAAACCTTAGGTAAATGGCGTCCCCTTTTATCAAGTAACAGTAAGGGGAGAAACATAAATATCCAGGCTTCGGCAAAGTTGAACAATGCTTCTAGGGTAGGGTGAACCGTCGGCGACTCCATGACATGAATACCCACCCCATTGAGAATCGGTAAGATTAAGAAGAAATTGAGCGACTCATCCAGAATTTCCTGTAGGGTTTCGGGTTGAATTGCCCAAATTGGCTCTCCAGGAAGCAGTTGATTGGGTGGAGAGAGTAAGAGGACATAAGTATAGAGTATAGCCACCAGTGCCAACGCGATCGCAACTCCAGGCTGAGGTTGTTCTGATTTAGCCGTAGCACTGGTTTCTGGCTGGCGTTTAAGCAGTCGTCGTACCAAAGGAGTAACCAATCGGATAATCCAGAATGCAACTTTACCGGGTTTAATGGGCGGTTCCACCACATCACGGGCGAAAATTAACTTACCTGTAGTTTCAGACAGGCGATAAAAGCTGACGCCTCGTCCATTGGGAAAGGGAATATCATCGAGTTCAACATGCCAAAGGACACCCGTGGACGATGAATCTCCTGTCGTAATATCATCAATAACAAAGAGTAAGTCATCGGGTACACCTCGAAAGGATTCTTCAAAAAGCTGCTGAACGGCGGCTTTCCCGCGAAAGGGTTGGGGAAAGTTAAGATCCTCATAGACGCACTCATCATCGATGCAGTCTATAGCGGCGGAAATATCCCTGCGGTTGATTGCCTGATACAGGGATTTAATCATCAAATGAGCAGGTTTTGTCATGTTGGCAGTTCGTGACTCTAATCAAACTATATCTGACATACCGCACCGACAACTCGTCACCATCGGTATTTTCGCCGTTTTTCCGGTTTGAAAAGTTATTTTTGATACATACAAATAGAGGTTGTTGATAATTTCTGCGCTATCCAATGAATTGGAGAGGTATAATTCGAGTAAAATAGAACATAAGAGTATTCCTTCTAGAATGAGGTAGCCTCTATGACCAGTAAAATTTTAAAAGGGCGTTATCAAATCAAACGCCACCTCGGAAAACGAGCCGGTCAACGCACTCTACTCGCCTGGGATCAGCAAAGCCAAAAGTTTGTAGTTGTGAAACTACTCACCTTTAGCAGTGATTTAACCTGGGAAACATTTAGACTGTTTGAGCGCGAAGCCAAAACCTTACAGCACCTTTCCCACCCAGCCATTCCTGGCTATCTTGACTATTTTGATATTCAAACCACCCATGGCAAAGGCTTTGCTCTAGTACAAAGTTATATTAACGCTCCCTCCTTAGAAAAGCATCTCAAAGCGGGACAAAAATTCAGTGAAACCGACCTCAAACAAATTGCCAAAGCCGTCTTAGAAATTCTCATTTATCTGCACAATTGTCATCCTGCCATTATTCACCGCGACATTAAACCGGGCAATATTTTGCTCACCAATCGTTCCGGCGCTCATGTCGAGCAAGTGTACTTAGTAGACTTTGGTTCTGTACAAGCCGCCGCCGTGGAACAAGGGACGATAACTGTCGTTGGCACCTATGGCTATATGCCACCTGAACAGTTCGGAGGGCGAGCAGTTGCTGCTTCTGATTTGTATAGTTTAGGCGCCACTCTAATTTATTTAGCATCAGGACAACATCCGGCTGATTTCCCCCAAAAAGATTTACGGATTTGCTTTGAGGATTCTGTCAGTTTATCACCCAGTTTTATCAACTGGTTACAGTGGATGACACAGCCAAGTCTGGAGCGGCGATTGGCATCAGCTAGTCAGGCTTTGCAGGTGCTAGAGAATCCACAACCGCAGCACCATCAATCTCTAATTAGCAAGAAACCCGCCGGTTCTAAAGTTGTGTTGACGAAAAACAATGATTTTCTACAGGTTGTTATTCCATCTCAAGGTTTCAGTCTTGATTTGCTCCCTCTAGTTGGCTTTGCCATTTTTTGGAATGGACTTCTCTTCTTGACCTATTCCAGGGCAATACGCAATTGGAGTTCAGGCGGATGGTTTGAAGCATTGTTCTGCTTAGGGCATTTAGGCTGTGGCATTTGGATTATTTTAATGATTTTATTTACTCTGTTTGGACGAATTGAATTAAAAATAGACCAGCATAAAATTCGGTTAAAATATAAGCTTTTAGGTTGTGAATACCAGCGCCCTCGTCCTGCTCCACGGAATAAAATATTTAAGTTAAATCACAAAACTAGCACAGATTCAAGTGCTAGCTCAATAGTGATTTTGGCGGGAGCAAAAAAATTTACAATCGGTGATAATTGTCCACTATCCAAAACAGAGCTTGACTGGTTAGCTTATGAACTTAGCAACTGGCTAAAATTACCAATTAGTCAAAATAAATTAACCGCTAGAAATACCGATTAGCCAAGAGGAGTATTATTGGCTAATTAAAAACACACATCATTGTGATTAAACGGTAGTTTGGCTTGACTCTGACCAAAATGTCCCCCGTTCCATTAAATTCCTCTGGCGGCACATAAAAGAGTCAATGAATTCCAGTAAATCTATGCAGTCTATCTAGCATGAGGTAGCCTTTATGACCATCAAAATCTTAAAAGGGCGTTATCAAATCAAACGCCAACTCGGAAAACGAGCCGGTCAACGCACTCTACTCGCCTGGGATCAGCAAAGCCAAAAGTTTGTGGTTGTGAAACTACTCACCTTTAGCAGTGATTTAACCTGGGAAACATTTAGGCTCTTTGAGCGCGAAGCCAAAACCTTACAGCACCTTTCCCACCCAGCTATTCCTGACTATCTTGACTATTTTGATATTCAAACCACCCATGGCAAAGGCTTTGCCCTAGTACAAAGTTATATTAACGCTCCTTCATTAGAAAAGCATCTCAAAGCGGGACGAACATTTAGTGAAATTGATCTCAAACAAATTGCCAAAGCCGTTTTAGAAATTCTTATTTATCTGCACAATTGTCATCCTGCCATTATTCACCGTGACATTAAACCGGGCAATATTTTGCTCACTAATCGTTCTGGCGCTCATGTCGGTCAAGTGTACTTAGTAGACTTTGGTGCTGTGCAAGCTGCTGCCGTGGAACAAGGGACGATAACCGTCGTTGGTACTTATGGCTATATGCCACCTGAACAGTTCGGGGGACGAGCTGTTGCTGCTTCTGATTTGTATAGTTTAGGCGCCACATTAATTTATTTAGCATCAGGACAGCATCCGGCTGATTTGCCGCAAAAAGATTTACGAATTTGCTTTGAGGATTCTGTCAGTTTATCACCCAGTTTCATTGATTGGTTACAATGGATGACACAGCCAAGTCTGGAACGGCGATTGGCATCAGCTAGTCAGGCTTTGCAAGTGCTAGAGTATCGATTAAGTATTCCCAGAAACCGAGTTACTTATGAGGATAACAACGAACTATCAGCATTTTACCCAAAGAAACCCGGTTTATTGACCAATTTCTTAGTTACCAAGAAACCAGTCGGTTCTAGAGTTGGGTTGACGAAAACCAATGATTCTCTACAGATTTTTATTCCACCTAAAGGTTTCAGTTCAGATTTACCTATTGGTATAGCAATTCTCTGGAATATATTCCTCATCTTTCCTTATTCCGCTGCTATACGAACTTGGAGTTCAGGGGGGTGGTTGATTGCAATATTTTGTTCATTCCATTTAGGATTTGGTATTAATATGATCCGAAACATTTTATTTACTCTTTTTGGAAATATTTATCTCCAGATCGATCAGACGCAAATCGTCTTAAATTATCAGCTTTTTGGCTTAAACTACCAGCGTCCTCGCCCTGCACCACGACATCAAATTCTTAAATTAGAACGGACTCAAACGTCTTATTATACAACTTCAAAAGGTAAAACAGTGAAAGTTGAACCGCAAATTAATATTTGGGCAGGAACTAAACAATTTGTGATTGGTGGCAAGGGTTGGCTATCGGAATCCGAGTTGGACTGGTTAGCTTATGAACTTAGCAACTGGTTAGAACTACCAATTAGCTTATTGGAAGCTGATTCTAGTTAAGCAGTCGCTTCTTGATGTTGTGCTAAAAACGCCTCCACCGTTCGGTTAAACTCCTCTGGCGCAACTAAAAAGGGCCAATGATTCCCAGGAACCTGACAAACTTGTAAATTTTTTAAGTAGGTTTTATAGGGTTTCAGTTGCCACTCTTGGCGGTTCACCCCTTTTTCCGGTTGCACAAACAAGGTGGGGATATGAATCGGAACCGTTAATCCGGCGACGAGCATCACATCCTTAAACGTACCATCACGGGCAGCCACGGTAAACTTACTCCCCCAAGAACCATCAGGTTTCTGCTCGATACTGGCTTGAAAAACTTGCTGCTGTAATGGCGTCCAATCTTGATATTGACTTAACTGGCGCACTTTCTGTTCAGCGTCTTCATAACTCTCAAACGGACCCATCCCTTTGAGAAAGGGTAAAACCCGGTATAACAAAGGGAATGTAACCTTAAGCAGACTCGGCATTTTCCAGATAAAAATTGGATCAACCAAAATCATGCTGCGGAACCGTTCGGGATGCTGTTTTGCCCAAATCGGGGCTAATTTACCCGTCCAGGAATGTCCGATAATATGAGCTGATGACCATCCCAAGTGATTCATCAGGGCTTCCAAGTCCGCGATCGCACTGGCAAAGGTATAATCATCGTCAGGCTTGCTACTCTCCCCATGACCTCGCATATCGGGAGCGATGATATGATAGCTCTCAGCCAGATACTCGGCTAAACTTGACCACACTAAAGCGTGATCCGCTAAACCATGGAGCAGTAACAGGGGTTCTGAACCTTGATTCCACTCCAGATAAGACAGTTGGATTTCGGGTAAGGATACAGTGTGCCGTGCTGATGTCATTTTGCGTTTGGTGGTAGTAAACCCGACTGTAGAATAGCAAATATCAACAAAAGATAACGCATTCTACTGAGCAGGGATTAGGTAGAATGCAGAACAAATCCTATTGCTTTGAGTAAGCTGGCGGCTGATTTAGATTGAACGGAGGGAGACAATCGATATGGCATTTACAGCGAGTGTTATTTCAACCAACGAATGGGGCGCTAGACCCCCAAAACAGTGGCCCGGGCAAACGAGACCGCAATATATTATCATTCATCATACAGCGACTCCTAATCCCCCCAATGATGTCTCCAGAGGGACATTAACGGGAGCTAAAACCTTCGCCCGCAGCATTCAAACTGCCCATATAGATGGCTTTGGCTGGATTGATTCGGGTCACAATTTTTTGAACACGACGGGCGGATATTTGCTAGAAGGCAGACATGGAAGTCTGAATGCGGCTAAACAAGGACGCAGTGTGCGTTCATCCCATGCGGGGAGTAATAAAGGGAATCAGTCGCCAGGGATTGAAAATGAAGGGACGTTTATCACCTATCAAATGAATGCCAAACAGTGGGAGAGTTTGGTTGAATTATGCGCCTCGATTTGCTCAACCACTAAGATTAGCCCAGATAATATTCTTGGACATCGCGACTTTTCTCCGACTCAATGTCCGGGAGATTGGTTATATAGTCAATTACCGCGCTTACGCCAGGAAGTCCGTCAGCGATTAGGATCATCTTTCATCGAAGTTTTGCGGGAAGGAGACACCGGACTACGAGTGAAAGAACTCCAACAAATTCTCAGCGCTCAAGGGTTTAATCCGGGTCCAATTGATGGTATTTTTGGCGCGGGTACTGAAGATGCGGTGGTTTTGTTCCAAAAGTTTTATGGGTTAGAACCTGATGGTTTAGTTGGACCGAATACGTGGAAGGTGTTAGAACGGGTGTCTCAACCGACACAGCCACCTCCCACCGACACGGGGACTCCGACGGCGCCGGATACAACACCGGGGGGAAGTACACCGTTGGGTTCACAAACTCCTTTCACCCAAGTTCAACTCCTCGATACCTATAAATATTACCGGGAACTCCCCCATCAAACCCAAGCCATTCAATGGTTACAAGCACAACTGTCTGAGGCGACATTGGTAGAGTTTTCCCAAAAATGGCGCAATCAACCGTTAGAACCGTTTTTACCACTCCAGGAAGGTTCTGTGAGTCCCCAAGTGAAGCAAGTCCAAGAGATTTTGCAGCAAGAAGGCTTTGATCCCGGTCCTGCTGATGGAATCTATGGTCCCAAGACAAAAGCGGCTGTTATTGCGTTTCAGCGCTCAAAAGGGATGACAGCGGATGGGATTGTGGGGGCGGTGACGTGGCCCGTTTTGAATTTAGCTTAAGTGCATCTTCCCACCAACAGGCGGTGCTAGTTTTCGTCCAGCCATAACGTTTCCTGGCTCGGTCTACAATGGTTAATCCCTCTGTGGATGCGGAGATCGAGTTAGACATAGTAGCATGATCGGTCAGGATACTCAACTTATTCTAGTTTAGCTAGGGGATTCTAGAGCGTCGATGCAGTAATAGCAGCTAGTAGTGGGCTAGTATCCTGGCACGTTTATCAATTGTCGGGGCGGGTTTAGGGACTAAAATGTGCTTACTCCGCCGATAACTGTTCAACAAAACCCGCCCTTAATCGTTATGGACTTGATACACTAGCAGTCTGTAAAGGTAACTTAATGGTACAAACACCGACTAAAATTATGACATTAGAAGAGTTTCTCAAACAGCCAGAAACCGAACCAGCGAGCGAGTATATCAACAGGCAAATTATCCAAAAGCCGATGCCTCAAGGAGAACACAGCGCCATTCAAACTGAGTTAGTCCCCGCCATTAACGCCGCCCTCAGATCAAAGCGAATTGCCCGGGCGTTTTCTGAACTTCGGTGTACATTTGGCGGACGTTCACTTGTGCCTGATATTGCTATATTTACTTGGGATAGGATTCCCCGACAGGAGAATGGTAAGGTAGCGAATATTTTTGCGATCGCGCCGGATTGGACGATTGAAATTCTTTCCCCTGACCAAAGCCAAACAAAAGTTACTAAGACTATTCTGCACTGTTTGAAGTACGATAGCAAGATGGGATGGCTTATTGATCCAGAGGAACAGTCAGTGTTTGTTTATCGTTCAGATCGACCAACGGATGTTTTTGATCAACCAGAAGCACGTTTACCCGTTCCAGAATTTGCTAAAGATTTTACTCTGACTCTGGCAGAGTTGTTCGATTGGCTACTGGAGTAATAGGTTAGGAAGCGGTGTAATTTCTGGGCGGGTTAGAGGCGGTGAAAAAAAGTAGTCATTGGGGTGTCTCTGGATTGTTTTCTGACGAGCTGTAAAGCAGCTTTTCAGTTGCTTGACCGTTGTCATCGTTCCTAATATGTCATCGTGTCATGTTCAAGTGACTCTTGTCAAGGTGTCATGTTGACGTGGCAGTAAACAACCCCATGACCAAAAAACAGCCATCAGAAGGTGAGTCACCGTTAAAGACACTGAGAGAAAAGCTAAATTTGACGCAAGAGGAACTGTCGAGACGGTGTAGTATTCCTCTGCGGACATACGTGCGTTGGGAAACTGGTGAGGCAACGCCTAGACCAACCATTCCACAAGTGAAAGCGTTATGTAGAGAGCTAGGGATCTCAATTGAGGATTTGCCGGATGAATTTGGCCCGATGCGATCGCAATCTGGGGATGATGACTGATTCAAACGAAGGGAAATCTCAATTAAGACTATTCAGAGAAGCTGCGGGACTTACCTGAGCTGAACTTGGAAACCGTATTGAACGTCCTTTTAAAGTGACATTTTAACATAGATTTAATCCGATAATTAAACTCCCAGGGATTCAAATTTTTGATTCATTCAGTCGATTGAGATGGTTTTATCTGTTTTAATTGTTCGTTATACTTCTGTTTAATCTATCTATTCTTTATTGTCTAGTTTTCTAAGATTTGATTTTTTCTTCGCCTTTCTCCGCTTTTTTTCTTCACGAATTATTTTTTTGTCCTCACGTATTGTTATGTCAGTAGGAGGACTGAACTTTAAACTGAGTGAGGGTTTCCTTTCAGATCCATAATTTGCCTGAAGAAACTTGGCATCTATAATTTCTTGACCTCTGCTCACTGCATTTTTTAATAAATCACCGACTTGTTTATTGTTATCAATATTCCACACTTTATCATCAGTAATTTTTCGGGCTAACAGGCGTGTTATCAGGTTTTGGGGAAGCTTGAGTGTAAAAGCACCGCTAGTATCAGTTTCTATGTAGGCTTTAGGATAATCAATAATAGACTCTGTAGGAGCAGTGAATGCACCAAACTCTAACCTGATGCGCGATTGCTCTCTCAATTTAGCTTCTACCTTAACAAACTTAACATTAATTATTTGTTGGTTCAGTTCTGTGGCAAACCTCAGAGAATCACCGATTTGCTTTTTGAGAGTTGGATAATCATCACTGCCTGATTTTTGATCATCCCAAACCTCAGAAGCCGTAATATCTTCGGCTAGGAACAGAGCTACGAGATTGCATGGAATCTCTACGTCAAAAGACAAATTTGCTCCAGGGCTAAAAACAAAACGACCTTCCCGTTCCTTGTATCTTTGTAATGCTACAGAATTTTTCTGTTGTTTTTGTGTCTCCCAGCTTTCACAACCAGAGCCATATTCAACTTGATTAAGATTTATTTGATGAAGAAGTTGTTCCTGCTGTGCCGTTAACTCTACATCAGGATGAGGGTTCTTGATAACGATAGGTCTACTGGCTCGTTTTCTCAATCCATAGAAGCCAGAATATTCATTTTTAATCGTGACGATTACCACAGCCGAAATTAACCTGGAACTTTTAACTCTTTGTCTAGGTGCTTTTGTCCCAGGCAAAGTTGCATTTCCTATGGCATTCAATTTCCATTTATCTGTCTTAAGTAACTGTCTCCAGGAATTATTTGGCGGTACTTGTACATCTTTACTGGTATCGGCTGGCTTAAGTCCGATTCTTAGGTGTTGTGAATCAGCCACCCTTCCTTTGGATAATTCGTCTCTCATCCAAGAAGGAAAACATATTATATCAGTTTCTTGTTGCGGGTTATGAGGGGTAATATATGTAACTTCTACCCAAAAAGGCTCGCAGTCATCAGGCTGCAAGAAAATATCAGGGACTGATGTTTTCTCTCCCTCAGGCTGAATTAGAGATGAAACTTCTGAGTTTGCTTCACCTCGACTACGATGCCTTGAAATAACCGCAGAAGCTGTTGCATGTAGCACGATGAGTTCCCATAAGTGAGATTTCGTCTGTTCATGTTCACTTCTAAGACGCCATCGAAGTTTATGTAATTTTGCGCCGAGCCACGTCTCACACTGAGACAGTAAATATTCTGCTTGAGATTCGCTAATCACTCGTTCAAATATGTGGGTTTCTAGAGTATGAGAGCCAAGAAGCTATATTCTAGCAAATCAGCCTTGTGACACATCGGGTAAGGGTAAAATACGAAAACCTCTACTGAGTCAGAGGGTGAGTCAAAGATTGAACACTTTCCCCCCAAAACCCCTCTTAAGCTGAGAATAGACAGACAAAAGCGCATAGGCAATGCCCACCTTACCTCTTCAAAAAGTTGCTAATGCGGATTAATTCACTCGAAATAAAATGCGGGTGAAGGGGCGTCGCATTCTCATTAGCTGGGGAATTAACTCCCACTGCAAGTAGCAAAAGTCCTCTTGCATAGAACTCGGTAAAATTTCCAGTCCACTTCAGTGGACTTAAGCTATTAGCCCGGAGTTTAAACTCCGGGCAGAATTTTATCAAGCCATTGGAGGATGCTCACCCTGCCTATCCAACCAACTCACCAACTCCTCCACTCCAGAAAAATCCAACAACGCCTCTGCCAATGCTTCAACTTGCTCTAGCGATAGCGCTTCAACCTTTGCTTGGAGTTCTCGACTCATTACTCCAACTCGACGATTGAGCAAACGGAGAACCAGCGCGACTCCCTCTCGTTGCCTTCCTTCCTCCAACGCTTCCTGATAGACTCGCGTCTGCCTCAATTCACTCAATCCAAACATTGCTGCAATCTCCTGCCGACTCAATTGCGGAAATTTATAAACCACGATCGTTTCAATTAACTCTATTATCGCTTCTTGTGACAAGCTCACTGGCTCTGTTTGCTGTACCCGTGCGAGCAACTGCTTCACTTGTGCCACTGCCTGTTCTTCAGGTTCAACAATGAGCCGCACCAATCCAACCTCTACCGATAACTCCTGTATGTCCCCCAATTCATCAAGATAGATGCGTTGTACCTAAGGGCTATTGAGTAGAACGCGATAAGGTTGGGTGTCAGTCGGCTCTTGACGTCGCGTTGGATAAAGGGCAACGGCTCGCCAATCGACAATCTGAGGATTTTGGTTCAAAAACAGAAATACTTCTGCAAATAAGCGTCGGTAGAGTTGCTCGTCTTTTTGAAATTGAACTTCGACAAAGTAAGCAATGGGATTGGGAACATCCTGAGGGGGTAAGAAAACGCCATCAATGCGGAAGGCAGTTTGCTTAAGTTCTACTGAGCGAAAGACATAACCTTGGGCTTGAGCTGGAGACTGTCCAATCAGCTCAAAAAAGATAGTCGGCGCACTTTGAAACAGTCGATAGAATAGGGAATCAGTTTTCACTGCTACAGGCACATATCAACAGAACCAAGATGCTAACTGGGCGTTTAATTTCAATTCTATACGGCAAATCGCCGTATGCAAACTTCGCTACTGTTATGCTTCCCTTGACTCGATGTCATTTCGGCTCAATTTGTCAAGTCCTGATAATTTAAACGATTCTTTCCCCCAGAACGGTTTAAATTTTCCAATCAGAGTCTCATCTCAACAAAACGTCATAATTGCTCGTTTTGTACCTCTTTTTGGAAAAAAGCTACGATTTTTCAGGGGTTACGGCGATTGTGAGAAGAGTGTGCGCTTTTCAGGTATACTCTCTATGGTGGGTTTTTTGTGGGCAAAACTAATTCAGACCCAGCTAAACTCCTTGAATCTTCGTAAAAACTTTGTATAATTCAGGAGTCTTGTCTCACGTCCAATGTACCCTTGGACGCATGTACTTTGTTAAACTTACAATAAAAATCATGACTAAGTATTGACAAAAACACGCCAGGACACAGAAGGGATGACGCCGACAGAAGCCTGAATAGTGGGGGACACAGATTGACACAGAGAACTCAATAATTTCCCCAAGAATCAAATCATCTTTTCATCCTTTGCATAGAGAATTAACGCCTCCATCTATTTCTAACTTTTCACGGGAAGTCTACAAACTATTGTAGAGACGCGCCATGGCGCGTCTGGGCGGGTTTAGTCACATCCTGGTAAAACCGAAAAGATAGTAGTGAAACCCGCCCCTACACAATCTACAAATCTCCCAATCTCTCACTCAAAACTTACCTCCCTTTGTTGCGCCACATACCCTGAAAACTAAGGCATGTATTTGGATTCCTGGTCGTCCGTGTATGAGAATAATAATCAAAATTAAACGGGGAAGGTAAGCGTTGCTCACCCCCTATATGTAGTTTCGGATTGGGTCTAAACTCCAGCAAGAGGAGGCGATTGAAATCGCTGCTACACAAACAAAGTCCGCCTGCGCGGACTAGATTATAAAGGGGGTGGCTAACCCGGATTTGGTATCAGATCCATCGGGTAGAGATACGATACCACAACCTCTACTGAGTCAATTACTGAGTCAAAGGGTGAGTCAAAGACTGAACACTTTCCTATCAAAACCGCCCTTACGCTGAGAATAGACAGACAAAAGTGTTAAACCACCTTGAATTGAAACCCAAGACACCCAAGCTCAACTCAGAATCGAGTTTACTAGATAAGAATTTAATGGACTTAAGCTTTTAGCCAAGAACTTGAGTTCTTGGCGGGTGTCGGGGCTTACCGAAAAAAGGAGAACCATCATGCTAAATCCATCCACCCATTTGTTGATTATTGAAGACGACAAGGGACGCCGAGAATATACCTTGGAAGAATCGGTCTATTCCCTAGGTAGAGATCCACAATGCGATATCCGCATCCACTCAATGTTTATATCTCGCCATCATGCCACATTAATTCGACAAATTAGAGACGATGGTAGTTATATTTACAAACTTGTTGATGGTAATGTCCAAGGGAAGCAAAGTGCGAATGGACTATTAGTTAATGGCAAAAAATGTCAAGTCCATGATCTTGAAGATGAAGATGAGATTGTTTTTGGTCCCAATGTGACTGTGAGATACTACCTGCTTAAGAAATCAGGTCAATGGAAAATGAAATATAAGACCAAAAAGGCTAAATCGACCGTTCCATCCCCATCACCAAAATTAGGTGGTTTATACGTTCAATCGGAAAAAGGAAACCCGTTAGTCTTTCCCCTGAAGCATACCGACGTACAAGCCAAGGTGACGGGAAATATCTCGCGGGTAGAGGTAACACAAACCTTTGAGAATCCTTTTTCCACTCCCCTAGAAGCCACCTATATCTTCCCCTTACCGGATGAAGCCGCTGTTGATGATATGGAGATTCGTATCGGCGATCGCATAATTAAAGGTAACATTAAAAAACGCCAAGAAGCGGTAGCCATTTACGAACAAGCCAAGAAACAAGGACGCACCGCCGGATTGCTAGAACAGGAACGGGCTAACATTTTTACTTAATCCCTGGCTAACATCCAACCCGGTGAGCAAATTGATGTGATGATTCGCTACACCGATAGCCTAAAATTTACTGGGGGAAATTACGAGTTTGTCTTTCCCATGGTGGTAGGACCTCGTTATATACCTGGAACCACGATTGATGAGAATACCACAGGTGGGGGTTCAGCACCTGCACCAATGACACTGAATAAAGACACCGATTTAGTGCCAGATGCGTCTCGCTTAAATGCGCCAATTATACCTCCCGGAACCCGTTCTGGACATGATATTAATGTGACTGTAGATATTGAGGCGGGGGTTGAGATTAAAGAGGTGCATTCTCCCTCCCATCAGATTCAAATTGAACGCCAAGACCAGCGGATGCGAGTCACGCTATCTCAACGAGACACGATTCCCAATAAAGACCTAATTTTACGCTATCAAGTCGCAGGCGATCGCACGCAAACCACAGTATTATCTCAAACCGACAATCGCGGCGGACATTTTGCGGTTTATTTGATTCCAGCGATTGAATATCATCCTGATCAATTCGTCCCCAAAGACGTGGTGTTTTTGATTGACACATCAGGTTCTCAAAGGGGTGAACCTTTAACCAAATGTCAAGAATTAATGCGCCGCTTTATTCAGGGACTTAATCCCCACGATACGTTCACAATTATCGATTTCTCAGATACTACTCGCCAACTTTCACCCGTTCCTTTGGCAAATACGGTGTCAAATCGCAACAGCGCCATGAACTATATTAATCAGTTAAACGCCAGTGGCGGAACTCAACTGATGCGGGGAATTCAGGCGGTGCTAAACTTCCCAGAGGTTGATCCAGGACGATTGCGGAGTATTGTACTGTTAACCGACGGTTATATTGGCAACGAAAACAAAATTCTGGCAGAAGTCCAACGCCATTTAAAATTAGGGAATCGCCTACACAGTTTTGGTGCCGGAAGTTCAGTTAATCGTTTTCTGTTGAATCGAATTGCTGAAATTGGACGGGGAATTTCCCGGATTGTCCGCTACGATGAGCCGACTGATGAAGTCGCTGAACAGTTCTTTGGGCAAATTAATAATCCAGTGCTGACGAATATTCAACTGTACTGGCAAGGCGAGGGTGAACCTCCGATTATTTATCCGGCGACTCCACCTGATTTGTTTGCTGAACAGCCGTTAGTTCTGTTTGGACGCAAAAAAGACGCTCGACCTGGACGGCTAGAAGTAACAGGAACGATTGCTGGAGGACAGCAGTACCAGCAGAGTTTTGAGCTTAACTTTGAGGAGATGGGAAATCCTGCGATTGCCCAACTGTGGGGTCGTAACCGGATTAAAGACTTGATGAATCAAATGGTGAAGGGAGAGACAAAAGTTGGCGTAGAGACTGTCACTGATACTGCCTTAACTTATCAACTCTTGTCCCACTATACCGCCTTTATTGCTGTCAGCGATGAAGTGCGCGTCAATCCCAAGGATCGTTCTGTCTCCGTACAAGTCCCCGTGGAAATGCCGGAAGGGATCAGCTATCAGGGAATTTTTGGTGATGTAGAAGTAGAAGCGACCTATGAGTTTGAGGATATTCCTTCAGGACCGCTGGATGAGTTTGATATCACCCTGATCAGTCCCAATATGATGGGGGAAGATGAGGAAAGGTGGGATATGGATGAACAGAGGTTAGATAATGCTGAGTACACTATGATCTCTGAGTCAGCGCCAGCGCCATTGAAAACTCCAGACATTGAACCTGATGTCACCAAAGCTGAGTCAAAAGATAATCGTCTACAAATTATCAGCGCAACAGGATTGAATAAAGATGCGATCGCGCGTTTGACTCAACATCTACAATCGATCCCGTTATCTCCAGGTGTCAAGGAAAATCTCGTCTTCGAGTTCTACATTAGCCAAGGTCGTGTGCGACAGCTAATTCTTGACCAGGAAGCCTCATCTGTAAACGATCAAGACGTAACCGAGGCGATTGGGCGATCGCTTCTAACTTGGCGTCCCCCTTACTGGGATGTCGATTACGTTCGCCTATTGGTGCGGATTCAACCCAGCGATCGCTTCAAACTAGGTGCCCCCCTCAAGCAGTTGTTGATCAAGTTAGCGTACTGGGGCGGATTCGGCTCGGCGATCGCTTCTAACTTGATACCTCCCTCAAGCGGTTGTTGATCAAGTTCGCCTAGTGATAAGGATTAAACCGTCGCACAACTCACCAAGCAACAGTTAGTAGGTTTTCAATTTCCTGAAAGTGACCATCCCGGGTTACTAATGTCAAGTTATATTGGAGAGCAAGTGCAGCAATCCAAATATCGTTTTCAGGCAAAGGACGCCCTTTAAGACGTAACTTATTTTTGACGTCCCCGTAGTGACGAGCCGTTTGTGTATCACATCCAAGGACAGTACTGTTAGCGATTAATTCCTCAATCCGTTCTAAATTCTCTTTTGAACGTTCTGATTTCTTCGCACCATAACATAACTCGCCAACCGCGATACTGGGAACAAAGACTTCATCAGCTTGAATCAAGCTGTTTTTCACGGCTACCTCATCCGCAAAGAGCGCAATGATGATGTTAGTGTCTAATAAGTATCTACCACTCATTAAGGTCAACCTGTTCACAGTCTTGTTCTATGGCTTGGCGCATCAACTTAACATCATCGGGTGGGATTGAACCTGCAAAACGTAGTAATTGTTGCCCGGGGACGCCTTGAATGGGTGAATCGGCAATAGCGCGTGCAAATTCAAGCACTCGCCACTGCAAGTCTTGAGGCATAACTTTCAGTTGTTCAATTAGCTTATCCAGGATAGGTGTATCCATCTTGCTCTCCTGCCCAAAATTCTCAACTTATTCTAGTTTAGCTAGGGGACTCTAGAGCTTTGGTTGTATGCCTTTATTACGAAGTTGAACGGAATTGATACCTCTGATTTCCGGAGGTACAGATTCAGCCGTGAATCATCTTCCATAACTGCCCATATTAGGTAAACTGTTGAGCATAAAATCGCGCATAACGTCCCCCTCGTTCTAACAATTCTGCATGGGTTCCTGACTCGATAATCTGTCCCTGTTCCATGACTAAAATTCGGTCAGCGCGGCGCACGGTGGTGAGGCGATGGGCAATAATAAATACGGTACGCTCTTTCATAATCCGGTCTAAGGCTTCTTGGACTAAGGCTTCTGATTCTGAATCCAAGGCAGAGGTGGCTTCATCTAAGATGAGAATACTAGGATTCAGGAGAACCGCCCGCGCGATCGCCAGTCGTTGTCGTTGTCCTCCAGATAGGTTGATTCCCCGTTCTCCCACCCAGGTGTGATACCCTTGGGAGAATTGGATAATGAATTGGTGGGCATTGGCGATTTTGGCGGCGTCTTGAACAGCGTCTAAGTCAAAGTCTTTTTGACCAAAGGCAATATTTTGAGCAATTGTACCCGAAAATAGAGTCGTTTCCTGGGGAACAATGCCAATTTGTCGCCGTAGGCTTTTGAGGGTAACGTCTCGGATATTGATCCCATCGATCAGAATTTCTCCGGCTTGCGGATCATAGAAACGGGGGAGTAAATTAACTAATGTGGTTTTACCCGCACCCGATGCGCCAACCAGCGCGATCGCATCTCCTGGCTGGACAAGAAAACTTAAGTCTTTCAGCACCCAAGGCGTTTTACCTGTAGAGACGTGCCATGGCGCGTCTTGCCATGGCGCATCTTGATCTTTGGCGATTGATGATAACGTTTCTTCAAAACCCGCCCTTTCTAAGTTCTCTTGGGCTTGAGTGTAGGCAAAACTAATTTGGCGATATTCGACTTTACCCGTAACCGGGGGTAGAGTCATCGCCCCCTCTTTTTCAATCACCGTTGGCACAATCGCAAACAGTTCAAAGATGCGATCAACCGATGCCTCACCCTGCTTAAATTCGTTATAGTTACTGGTAACGATCGCGATCGGATCAATGAGCATGGCAACCGCCGCCCCGTAGCTGACAAATTCACTCCCGGTTAAGTTCCCTTGGGCAATTTGCCATCCCCCCAGCAAAAAGACTAATAACAGACACATCGCCTCCAGAAACCCTACCACCGGAAACTGAATCGCCTTTAACCGTTCCGCCGCATACTTAGCGTTTCGATTGTGTTCTGCCTCTTGACTAAATCGCTCTAATGTGTAGTCTTCAGCCGCAAACGCTTGAACTAACCGAATCCCACTAAAGACTTCAATCAGCAACGCCGATAAATCCGACACCCGATTTTGACTCCGCCGGGAAAATTGGCGCATCCGTTCGCCAAACCAGCCAATTAATAGACCCATCAACGGGGCAATGAGTACAATACCCAGGGTAAGTTGCCAGTTGAGGTAAACCACATAAGCGAAGACCGCAATCAACTGTAATACACTGGGGAGAAACTGGTGAAAGAACTTATTTACCACCTCGCCAATGCGGTCAATATCCTCAGTGAGTCGATAGGATAAGTCCCCGGTTCTAGTGGTTTCAAAGTAGTCCAGACTCAGGGTTTGCAGGTGGGCGTAGACATTTTTCCGCAAATCCAGCGTAATCGCTAGGGCGGCTTTTGCCATTAGGGTATCTTGCCCATACTGTGCCAGCTTCTGACCCAAGAAAATTAAAGCAGCAATTCCAGCAACTTGTGCGATCGCGCCCACATTTCCTTGTCCCACATAAGCCGCAATCCGCCCCGCTAGCCAAGCCAAGAGGGGCCACACAGCGACAAATCCCACAGTACAAGCTAAGGCTTGCCCAATGGTAACTCTTTGAGGGCGAAGATAAGGCAACAGTTGCCAGTAATGAGAACGGGTTTTCAATGTATAATCACCCAAATGCAATTTTCCTCTGTCTCACGCTATCAGCTTTGATCATTTCTACAAAGACTTTCCGGTAACCGGGGAAGTTTCTACTCCTTAAGTGTGTACGGTATATCAATCAAAATGTAGGGGCGCAAGGCTTGCGCCCACACATAAATAACTCTTATGAGAAACGCTATACAATAATAGGGCAGACTATTAAAGATTGAGGAGTTGGATTATGTCAACAGAGACGACTCAAGCGCAGAGTTCCCCAACACCTCCCGTGGTGGACTGGGAACCCCAAATGCCACCGACTGATTTAATTTTTGATGATGGAGAACCCTTGGAAAGTAACCGTCACCGCATTGCCATGAATCTGTTGATTCAGTTAACCCACCAAGCCTTGGCACAGCGCGAGGATTATTTTGTGGGTGGCAATATGTTCATTTATTATAGTCGCACCCAGGCACGAAATCGGGATTTCCGAGGACCTGATTTTTTTGTGGTGTTGAATGTGGATGGAAGCCGTTCTCGCCAAGGTTGGGTAGTCTGGGATGAAGAAGGGCGTTACCCGGATGTAATTATTGAACTGATGTCGGCGTCTACATGAACGTTTAGCCGCACGATTGCGGGAGTTAGGAGAAGACCCAGACAATTAAAGGATATGGGGGAGAAAACCATTAACCTCATACGGCTGGACATCCCCTTGTAAAATAGAGATTTATCCTCAATGTCGATAGCCGATTAAAATCATGACACAGCCATTACAGCATCGCATCATCTGTTGGAGTTTAAGTTTAATTATCGCTAGTATTAGCTGCGTTTTTGGATTACCTGCCAGTGTAAATGCTCAGTCTATCTCAAGCACTCATTCAACTCAAATTGCTACAGTATCAGCCAGCGAAGCTTTTCGCAATGCATACAATCAGCGCTATACCTGGGATGAAAATTTTCCGGGTTATTCTGCAGAGGTTTCGATTACGCACGAAGGAGATATTGACCAGGGAATCGTTCGCGTTAAACCGGATTTAAGTGTGGACGTTATTAATGTTGAACCCGATAATTTGCGTGAGTTGGTTGCCAATACGGTTAAAATGGAAATCATTCACCGCCGCCGCGTACCGTTTGAGACGTTGCATGGTAACAATAACTTTGAGTTAAAGGGGAAAGACGAGTATGGCGCGTTAAAAATTAATGAGGTGGGTGATAATTCCTACTATAAGGTTAAAGGGGATGTCATTACTCAAGTGAATCGCAGCTTTGGAGATGTAGCCGTAACCGTTGACACCCTAGGTACGACTAAAACGCCAGAGGGATATTTAGTCAGTCACTTTAAAACCACGTTTCGCGATGCCAAAACCGATGAAGTTCTGGAAAAAGAAGATGTGCGAGATTTTCATGAAAAGGTGGGAAATTACTATTTGTTAACCAACCGGACGATTCGATATGCAAAGGAGGAAAATCCTGAGGAAAATCCGGTGGCAGATACGAGAATTCGCTTTAATGATATTCAGCCGTTTTGACTAGGAAAAAAATGATTGAATGGGATCGAGTCGCCGAGTTGTATGATATCTATGTCCATAGTGATATTGATATTTCCTTCTTTATTCGAGAAACCCGTAACGTTTCCGGTCAAGTCCTCGAATTGATGGCGGGAACGGGGCGCGTCTCGATTCCTTTACTAGAAGCTGGTGTTTCCCTGGTTTGTGTGGATGCTTCGGCGCAAATGCTAGCTATTCTGCAAAAGAAGTTGGCACAAAAGGGTTTGTCGGCTAGAATTCAGCAGGCTGATGTGCGAGAGTTAAACCGGCAAGACTATTTTGAATTAGCGATTATTCCGTTCAATTCATTTTCGGAACTGTTGTCCAAGAAAGACCAAAGGAGTACACTCCAATCAATTCACAACCATTTGCGTGAAGGTGGGCGACTTATCTGTACTTTACATAATCCCCATGTTCGGTTAAAATTGGTCGATGGTTCTCTGCGTCTAGAGGGGAAGTACAGTCTGGAAAAGCAACAACTCTTGTTTTGGGGACTGGAAAAACAGCAACCGAATCACTGTATTGTTGAACGAACTCAGTTCTACGAAATCTATGATCACCATGGGTTTTTGCAATCTAAGCGCCTCCTAGATATGCAGTTTTGCCTGATCAAAAAGCAGGAATTTGAGGAAATGGCGCAGGAAGTGGGTTACAAAATAGTGGCTGTGTATGGTGATTATTCCTATTCAGAATTCAACCGTGATACCAGTCCTTCTATGATTTTTATTTTGCAGAAAGGTTGTCACTCTAATTCTTAGACAAAGGACAAATGACGATCCCCACCGTTAAGTTTCATGGCTACCACGGACTTACTTAAAATACCAGTCTTCATGCATTTGGGCGACTTGTGCCAATTTGCCATTTCGACCTAATGCTTCATCGGCTAATTGGGCAATCCAAATATTCGGTACAGCTTGAGGTCTATTTTCCAGAACTAGGGATAAGGCTTCCTCCTCTTGACCCGCCCCCAAAAGGATGGCATAAATGGTTAACGCGATCGCGGCGGATCGGCTGATCCCAGCTTGGCAATGGATGAGAACATCTCCGCCTTCCTGGGAAATTATCGGTACGAAGTCAATCACTTGACGAATATGCTCAGATGTAGCTAAAACATAGTCGGGTTCATGATCATTTAAAGCCACAATATCATCAAACTCTAACCGCAGTCGGTGAGGAACTTGGGTGTAACCTGCGGGAGGGGTACTACCGGGTTCGCCAATCGAGATGATATGCGCGATCGCGTCTCCTGTCTCGGACGAGAGAAGTTGGCTGGCTTCGGAATAAGACGCAATCCATATCTTCGGTAGATTGTTGGCTAGAAATTCAGTCACAATTGTTACTACTTTAAGTTAGATTTTGCCCTAATTTTTCCATGAAACTCTCCCAACGGTTTACCGACGCCTTAACTTTTGCTACCGAACTGCACGCCAACCAAACCCGCAAAGGGCATGGCGTTCCCTACATCGCCCACCTGTTAGCCGTTTCTAGTATTGCCTTAGAATATGGGGCAAATGAAGAGGAAGCGATCGCGGCGCTTCTCCATGATGCCATTGAAGACCAAGGTGGTGCGGCAACCCGTGAAGAAATTCGCCGCCGCTTTGGGGATACAATTACTGAGATTGTGGATGGGTGTACCGACGCGGACACCACACCTAAACCTCCTTGGCGTCAGCGCAAAGCAGCTTATATTGCCCATATTCCCACCGCCTCGGCTTCGGTGCGTTTAGTCTCCGCCGCCGATAAGCTGCATAATGCTTGGTCAATTCTTAAAGATTATCGCATTTTAGGGGATAATTTATGGCAACGCTTTCATGGGGGTAAAGACGGTACACTTTGGTATTACCGTTCCTTAATTGAAGCCTTTCGCACCCAGGGTTCTATGCCAATTATTGACGAATTGGATCGGGTGGTGAGTGAATTAGAATTATTAGCAGGTGTCGCGGATCAACAGTCTGAGTGATAAAGTCAAGCCAAATGTAGGGGCGCAAGGCTTGCGCCCTAACATTGATTCGGTGCGATCGCCAAAAAAGTCTGCCGATGCCGTGTCAGTAGCGCAAAATAAAGGTATGTCAAAATCGCCACACTGCGATCGCGTACAATCTTTAGCCCTATTCATCCCTAATCGTGCTATGAAACCCATCCTGCTAACCACGGCTGCTATTTTCACCGCCATTACTCTGAATACCAGCGCCTTGGCGGAAAATCTGCAAAATATCCAAAAGGTACTCTCCACCAAAAACTGTCCCGGATGTGATCTCGCCGATGCAGGTCTGGTCATGGCAGAATTAGTCGGGGCAAACTTGAGTGGGGCAGATTTGAGTCGCGCTAATCTGAGTCGGGCAAATTTGACGGGGGCGGATCTCACCGGGGCAAATCTTAGTGGCGCGTCTCTCAATGGCGCGAACTTAACGGGGGCAAATCTCAGTGGCGCTATTTTAGTGGGAACGGATCTCAGAAATGCGTATCTCGTCAATGCACAACTGTTTGGTACAGATCTCAGTAACGCTTATATTCAAGGAACAATCGGTCTTCCTGAGTATGCCGGAACCCCGGAAGATTTTTATGCTTGGGGTGTGATTGAAGCCGAACGGGGAAACTATCAAGCGGCTATTGAACATTATAATCAAGCCCTGAATCTAAAAGCAGATTTTGCTCCCGCCTATTTAGCCCGGGGAATTGCCCGATTTCGCTTAAGTAATCACGGTGGTGCCATCCAAGATGCTGAAGTGGCTAGTCAGCTGTTTACGACTCAAGAAAACCCGGTGGGTTTCCAAGCTTCGCAGAATCTGATCGCTATGGTGGAAATTGCCCAAAATCCTCCGGAAGTTCGCTCTCGCCCATCCTTTGGCAATGCGCTTGTGGGGATCGGTTCTTTGCTGTTGCGGTTTTTATCGCCGTTTTGATTGATGAGGGTTTTATCGGCTGAGTGTCGGAATTTTGTTTTTTTAACGCAGAGGTACGCAGAGGTTTACGCAGAGGGCGCAGAGGGGTTGGGAGGATAGTGACCAAAATTTTATGGAGTTCGCAAACAACTAGAAATGATGTTATTTTCGATGATTTTAAGAGTTTGATTTTAAAATCTATGAATAGAATACCGTCTAAGAGTGAAAGTGAGCGAATGTTGAAGTGGCTGAATAAAAATCGGCACACTTTGTTGGATTTATATCGCAATCAATATGTGGCTTACAATGACCGTCGCGTCATTGCTCATAGTGAAAATTTGCGAGATGTTTTGGAGTTGGCTACAGCATCAGGCGAGACGTTTGCCATTTATTTAGTGCCACGCAGCACGGCTTCTATCCAGATTTTACCAATTCATTTTCGCACAGTGGTTCGCCATGACTGGTTGCCGAATTATCATGTCAGGCTTAAACATAATGATTTAGAAATTTCTACCACAATGCTAGTAGACTCTGGGGCAGAAATTAGTTTAATTTCTTTAAAGGTGGGTCAAGATTTAGGCTACAGCTTAGCGGATGCTGAATCAACGTTATTAGCGGAGACGATTGGGGGAACGGTTGAGTATGTTTTGCGTAATGTGGAAATGACAATTGATGGACACAGTTTTATCGCTCCTGTTGCTTGGTTACAAAGCATTACAGGTGCAGAACAATTGCTCCTAGGGCGGGAAGTTGTCTTTGATCGGTTTAATATTGAGTTCAGACAAGCCGATGAGCAAATTCGGTTTACTTGGCGTGAAGAGTTATCGTAATGGATAATGATAATATAGCAGTTCTCAAGCCTGTGAAATATACCCGAATGTAGGGGCACCATCCTTGCGCCCTTCTTGATGTATCTTGATGTATCGCTCTCTGTTTTATCCAAAATTCATAATTGAAATAATGAATATCGGCTCTCCTAGACTGGTTATGGCAAATTAACAATTTAAATGAGCTTAAACTCTTAAATAGCAAAGGATCTAACAAAATAAAAAGCCTATTTTTTTGTAATAATTTATCATAGTTAGTCTGAAAGAGCCTGAATATCAAAGAATTAGAACCGCAGTTGCTTGCTCTCAAACCAACTGAAAAAGCTCAAGCTATTCACCTCCTAACCCAAAGTTTCAATAACAATTGGAAGGGAATTGAAAAAACCGCTGGTGTCTGTGGGGGAACAGCCTGCATTGCCAATACTCGCATTCCGGTTTGGGTGTTGAGCCTTTAGTCTTTCAGGGATATAGGTAGACACGAGACATTAGGGCAAAGGTACATGGTGTCCGCGCCAGTGCAGTAGTGCAGCTGCCTGTGCTTTCCGCAGCATGAAGCAGTCTGCCTCGGTTCGCAGTGCTGTTAGTTCCGTTCGTTCGGTATCCGTCAGCGTACCTTCTTGATTGCGATCAAGTAAGATATTGTACCGCTCCATATCGGCTACAGTCTTTCGACTTTGAGCAATTTTCCATAATGCCTCATCTTCCATTCTGTCCAAAGCGGCTAGGTCAACCTGAAACTCATCGGGTACATTATCCCAATCAGGGGGACTGCCCACTTTCAGTGCGTGGAGCATGATATCCTCTAGAGGGCGGTTGGTAGCGTGGGCAGTATTGACCAGCCGTTGGTAAAGTGGCTCTGGGATTTGCAGGGTAACGGTTTGGAGCATGATTCAAGTTGCCTCTCACTCGAATTCTACACTGATAGCTATTTCCTTGCCTTGCTGGATGACAAAATTAGATAGCTACATTAACAAACTTAATTGAGATCCTTGCTCGGTTTTTCGGACTTCAATTCGTGTCTGAAAGGCTTCCTTAAATTGGGGCATGTGCGTTACAGTTAAGATACAAGCAAAGTCGGATGCGATCGCGTTAATGGCGGCAATCAATCGTTCACACCCCTCAGCGTCTTGTGTACCAAAGCCTTCATCGACAATCAGCATTTGCAAGGAGGTTCCCGCCCTCTGCGCTAAGAGTCGGGCTAGGGCGAGGCGAATGGCAAAGTTAATCCGGAAGGCTTCCCCGCCAGAATAGGTTTCATAGGGGCGGGTTCCGCTAGCGTCGGCGATTAAAATATCGAGGGTGTCGATGAGTTTACTTTTGCGCTTTGATGCCCGTTTCCCGGCTTTTTGGGTGACAATTTGGACGTGTAACTGATTTCCAGTGAGTCGGGATAGAATTTGATTAGTTTCTGCCTCTAATTGGGGTAAAATATTCTCAATCATCAGCGTTTGAATCCCATTTTTACCAAAGGCTTTGGCGAGTTCCTGATGGACTCGATATTGCCGTTTTAGGGTTTTCACCTGTTCTTCTTGCTCTTGATATTGAGTTTGCAGGCTATCCAGTTGAGTTAAGCGCTGTTGTAAACGCCCAATTTGGGATAAATGTTCGTCGAGTTGTCGGCGTCGCTGGAGGATGCGCTGTTCTAGTATTTGTACGTCACGGCTGGTGTCTGGATACTGTTCTAATTGCTTGACTATTTCGGCAAGTTGTGAATTGAGGGTTTCGCGATCGCCTTGTCGTTGGGCGAGGGTTTGAGTCAGGCTGTCTAATCGTTGACAGAGTTGGGGATAATGTTCTTGGGCTTTGGTTAATTCTTGATGGCGCAGTTGCCAAGATTGGGCGTGTCGCAGGGCGGTGCGGAGTTGGTTGTGCGTGTCTAAGTTGTAGCCAATTTCGCGAATTTGTTGGTCAATCGCGTCGAGTTCCTGTTTCAGGGGAGAGGTGGTTTGTAACTCCTGAAGGGATTGGTTTAACTGATCGAGTTGGGCTTGCAGTTGGGGTTTTTGTTCCTGAATTTTCTCTAGGCGTCGCTGGGCGTCTTCGAGTTTGGCTTGGCGAATTTCCGCCCATCGCCACCGATCAACTTCTCCCCGTGCGAGGGCGTGGGTTTGTTCGTTATAGTTTAATTGTTGAAGTTGGTGATCTAGGGTTTGGAGTTGGGTTTGGATATCTAGGGCGTAGGTTCCTTCACTCAGCGATCGCTCGAGTTGTTTCTTTTCTTCGGAGATGTCATAGAGGCGATCATACACTTCATCGGTGGCTTCGAGTCGGGCTTCGAGTTGTCCCCGTTGTTCGAGTAATTGTTCAAACGGTGCCAATTCTTGGGAGAGTTGGGCGTATTCTTGACGTAAGACTTGCAGTTCCCGTTCACAAACGGCTAGCTGTTCTCGCACCACCCAAAATTGATCTTGAATTTCTTGCTGTTCGGTGCTAGTTTTCTGGATAACGTGTTGAGAATGGGCTTCATCTAAGGGGCGATCGCACAGGGGACATACGGCGTCCTGAACCTGTAACATTTGGATTTTCTGGGTGAGTTCGGCGATTTGCTTTTCATAACGGCGCTGGCTTTCTTGCAGGCGTTCCTGGAAGCTGCGGCGTTCGAGTCCTTTTTCTTGGACGCGCTGTTGATAGACTTTCTTTTTTTCTAAGGTACTGATTTCGGCGACGACTTGCAGAACGGTTTGGCGCAGTTGGGGAGTGGTGGCGATTTGGTGCGAGAGTTGATCTTCTGAGGCGTTAAGTTCGTCTAAACGGGCGCTGAGGCGGGCGTGGTTGCGATCCAGTTCACTTTGCAAGGCGGCGCGGCGTTGCAGGATGGGGGAGACATCCAGTTGGAGTTGATCGAGGTGGTTGAGGCGGGTGCGGGCGGCTTTGAGTTTTTCCACGGCTTCAGCTACGTCTGTCGAACGGGTAAGCATCTGTTGAATTTCTTGTTCTTGGGGACGCAGGGCGTCGAGTTGGGCTTGGGTTTGGCGGATTTGTAGATTGAACTCGTGAATTTGCTGGTTGAGTTGTTGCTGTAGCTGCTGTTTTTGGCGGTGGGCGTTTTGATCGGCGTGGAATTTTTGGCTGAGATTTTCTTCTCGCTGGTGCAGGGTGAGATAATCGGCATACCCGGCAGTAATTTGATCCTGTTGGTCGAGAATCGTGGCTAACTGCTGCTTTTGGGTTTCGGTGGTGGTGATATCCTGGTGTAGGCGATCGCACTCTTGGGTGAGATTTTGGTATTGCTGGCGGACAAAGGTGAGTTGTTGTTCCCAGGTGTGGCGTTGGTGTTTTAAAGATTGCAGGTGGTGCAGTTGGCTTTGGTCGGTGTCTTGGTCTTGGCGTAGTTGAGATAAAGTGGTTTGAGTGGCGTCTTGTTGGTCCTGCGTCGCCTCTCGTTCTTCCAGTTGCTGCTGAATGCCTTGTAAGCTGGAGTCCAGTTGTTCGGCTTGACCTTTGAATTGGCGGGATAAATCTTTTGCCTGATCCGCTAAGGTTTCGTATTGATCCAGTTTCAATAAGTCGGCTAGGATTTGTTTACGTTCCGAGGGACGCCGTAGCATAAATTCATCCGCCCGCCCCTGACGCAAGTAAGCGGAGTTGATAAAGGTATCGTAATCCAGCTTAAGATGATGCAGGATGAGCTGTTGAGTTGCCCGTAATCCTTTTTCAGTTAAAGAACGAAATCCATGGGGGGTTTCAATTTGAAACTCTAGGGAACTGCTTTGTCCCCGTTGCTTGCTGCGAATCACCCGATGGGTTTGTTGGTTATTATAGAAGATGAAATCTACCCGTACATTTTTCGCCCCGGAATGGATTAAATCATCTTCCGACGCCGCACGGCATTGTCCCCAAATCGCCCAGGTAATCGCTTCCAGGAGAGAGGATTTGCCAGCACCATTGGCGCCACAGATACAAGCCGTATGCAGTCCGCGAAAGTCCAGGGTCGTTTCGCGATAACTTAAGAAATTTTTCAGGGTCAGTTTCAGGGGAATCATGCAGGCTGGAATGCCATTGAGACTAGGGATTTAAGAAAATTGTCAGTACATACGCACGCTCTCCATAGTGTATCGACCCTGAGATGCGGATTCCAGCCTTTTTCTCGACAAATTCACAATATTTAATATAATGGAGATTTAGGATAGGTCGATAATATCATTAAGTATAGGTTTTCCTATCTGGCTCAAAGTGTAGCGTTAGTCACAACCCAATCATTAAGCTTGTGGAAAGAAAAATTTCTTCAACAAAAAAGTGACGAGTATAGGCTAAAATATATACAACACAGAATAGCCAGAGTCAAGATCAGCCTAAACACTCCTGCTAGCTACCTACCGCAACGGTTCGGGTGATCAACCACACCAGGAAACATGACAACACCAGCAGTTAGGAGACTCAGCATTTACTGTTTTTCAAGTGAGCCAGATGAAACCAGCCATACGCCGAATAAGTCAATCACTGGCAGCCCTCTATAGTCTAACAGGGCTTCTGGGCTTTGCTAAGGTTGCCCAAGCCCAGGTTACTCCAGATAATACACAGGGTAGCCAAACGACTGTTACCCCAAATGGCGACGAATTTGACATTACAGGTGGCGTGGAAGCTGGCGATAATCTGATTCACAGCTTTGATCAGTTTAGTCTTGACTCCGATCAAAGTGCTATTTTTAATGTCGATGCTAATATTCAAAATATTCTAAGTCGGGTTACAGGTGGTAATCTGTCTCAAATCAACGGACTCATCGAAGTTCTGGGAGGAACTGGCAGTACCAATCTGTTTTTGATGAATCCGGCTGGTATTGTGTTTGGTCAAGGTGCAAGTCTGAATGTGCCAGGCTCCTTTACCGCCACAACTGCCACATCAATTGGTTTAGATTCAGGTTGGTTTAATGCGACAGGTCCAATTGATGCAAGTCAGCTTGCAGGAACTCCTAACAATTATTTTGCCTTCGATACATCTGAGCCAGGAGCGATTATTAGCTCGGCTGATCTAGAGGTTGAGAATGGGAACTTAACATTAATCGGTGGTACAGTTGCGAGTGAGGGGACTCTTGCAGCACCTAATGGTCAAATTACTCTGGCAACCGTTCCAGGCGAGAGTATAGTGCGCCTAACCCAACCCGGAATGGTGTTGAGTCTGGATATTGAACGCCCAGCTTACTCAGGTTCTGATCCAATTGCTCTGACTGACATACCAGCATTAATCACGGGTGGAAGTGTAGGTAATGCTACGACTTTAGCCGTCAATAATGGACAAGTTGTATTGAGCGGGTCTGGTATCCAAATCAATAACGGAGATGTTGTCGCCACGGAGACGATTACAGCATCGGCGGGAATCGATATTAATTCAAATCGCAGCATTACAATTGATGATGATCCAGATCCTTCAAATGATTCACAAGTAATGCTCGATACCAGTAATTCAGATGAGAATAGTGCAGGTTCAATCTCACTGTTTGCTCAACGGGACATTGTCACAGGTGAGCTAAAGGCAAACGATAACGGTGATGGATCAGCAGGTGATGTAACCTTATATGTATCAGAACAAGGAAATATCACAACAGGTGACATCAGAACGATAAATCAGAGCGACGGGGATGCTGGTGATGTAACTATATCCACAGATGACGGTGACATTGATATAAAAAATATTTTTGCTCAAAATCATGCGCCTATTTCTAGACCTGGTGGAAGTAGTTCCGTGATCTTATCTACTGCTACTGGCTCTATTAATATCGAAGGAAACATAAGGGTAAAAAATGATGGTGTAAATCAACAGAATCCTGATGTTACCCATGGAACTGTAGAGTATTATAATCCGAAGCCACCAGCGTCTAACTCCAACATCGATCCGAATAATAGTTCCAGCTACAATCCTAATATAATACAGCCAAATATAACACAGCCAAATGGCGTTGAACCTGAAAAGCTGGAGAACCATTTCACTCCAGCAACTCCGCCACAGGATTTGATAACAGAGAACCTACCACCTAATCCACCACCGATAAACAACGAGGAACCGGAACCACCACCGATAAACAACGAGGAACCGGAATCACCACCGATAAACAACGAGGAACCGGAATCACCACCGATAAACAACGAGGAACCGGAACCACCACCGATAAACAACGAGGAACCGGAATCACCACCGATAAACAACGAGGAACCGGAATCACCACCGATAACAGAGCTACCTCCCGAACAAGATCCTTCTGTTGTGGTTGAGGAACCTTCACCTCCCACTCAACTCCCAGTGGAGGAACCTTCACCGGAAGAAGAATCGCCCGTCATAGTCATTGACAAACCAACTCCGGAACCGCAACCGGAGCCAGAACCTCCTGTAGCGGAAAATCCACCGGAAACGGAACCGACATCGGAAGCGGATTTAGGAGACAAACCTTCTGACAATACAACTAATACCGCAGGAAATAGTGACAGCAGCGATAACTCAGGTGCGATCGCGGATAATGGCGATAATGATACTCAAGCTGCCAATTCAGATACGGAAAACAGTAGTCAAACCTATAGCCGAGCCTATAGTCGGCTTTCTAGTACCAACACCAATAATGATGACGAAGAGGACGAAGAAAACTGCTCCGCAGATGATCCTAGCTGCGAAGAGGGGGATGTAGCTGAGAGTAACACCGAGAGCAATAATTCTGATAGCGGGAATAATAACTCCGCTTCGACAACCTATAGCCGTCAACCCGCTTTAAGTAACACCACCAGGACTTCTGGTACGGATATCGCTGATAATAATTCAGTGAGTAATGGCAGTCCAACCTATAGCCGTAGACCAACTCAACCCAGTAGTGATGCGATCGCAACTACTGAAAACACTACCGCTAATCCGGCTAATACCGATAACGCGAATAGCAATACCCAAAGCGATAGCAGTTCTGAACCCACCAATACTAACGCTGGTAACAGCAACATAGCTAACAACTCGGCTAACGCAAACAATCAACCTTATAGCCGCGTTCCTAGTTCAGATAGTGAGAATCCGACGACTCCAAGTACTGATAGCGGAAATAATAATTCCGCCGATGATAACGCTGTAAATACACCGAATACTGATAGCCCTAACGATACGACTAGGAATAGCAACTCTAACACCACAGACGATAACAGCAACGGCAATAGTGATGTTGCTACCAATAACCCTGCTGACGA
The DNA here is from genome assembly GCF_040220555.1 of Coleofasciculus sp. C1-SOL-03. Taxonomy (NCBI): domain Bacteria; kingdom Bacillati; phylum Cyanobacteriota; class Cyanophyceae; order Coleofasciculales; family Coleofasciculaceae; genus Coleofasciculus; species Coleofasciculus sp. C1-SOL-03. Next base: position 32,769 of record NZ_JAVJUO010000055.1, on the reverse strand, counting down.
TAGTGGAACAAATACCGTAGAGAACAGCAACGAAACCAGTGATACGGCTTCTGAGGATAACGCCAACACTGAAACCTCCGAGGAGAATGGCGACGAAACCTATAGCCGTAATCCTAATCCGGATACTCCTGACAATAGCGATATGGTGAATAATGGTGGCTCGAACCCCACCGACAGCGGCGATAATTCCGGTATCGCCAACGGTAATTCCAATACCCCTGAATCCTCTGGACAAGACACCACAACCGCAAATAACGGTAATGGAACCCCCAGTGAGACGTCCCAACAGCAGGCTTCAAACCAGGAAGAATCATCACTATCCAAAGAAACGGATAATGTCAGCGATCGCGTGGATCAACTTGAAGCTGCTTTTACCCAAGAATTCCAAACCTATCTCCAACAACAATTTGTAACCAAACGGCTAAATCTACAAGAAATCACTGAACAGACTCGCGACATTGAACAAGTCACCGGCTTGAAAACCGCTGTGATTTATGTCAGCTTTGTCCCTCAATCCTTGAACTCAGAAGCCAATGCTTGTCAAGCTGAGTCTCAACCAGCCATGGATCGTCGATTTGGTTATACTTCCCCAGGATCAAGCAGTTGTTCACCAGAAGACAATCAACAGCTAGAATTGGTACTGATTACTGCCGATGGTCAAGCCATTCAACGTCGAGTTCCTAATGCGATTCGGGCTAAGGTTTTAGCAGAGACTCAGAAGTTTCAGCGGACACTCAGCGATCGCCGTAACCTCGGATCAACCAACTATCTGGATTCAGCCCAGCAACTCTACCAATGGTTGATCGAACCCTTAGCGGACGATTTAGAAGCACGCCAAATCCAAGGATTAATGTTTGCCATGGATTCTGGGTTGCGATCGCTCCCCATCGCCGCCCTTCATGATGGAGACAACTTCTTAATCGAGAACTATAGCGTCAACTTGATTCCTAGCTTCAGCTTAATCCAAGCTCGCAATCCAGACATTCGCTCACGCCAAGTTCTAGCGATGGGAGCGTCGAAATTCTCAGATCTACCCAACTTAACCTTTGTCCCGCTAGAATTATCCACAATTACCGAATCTCTGTGGAAAGGCAAAGCATTTCTCAACGAGAATTTCACCTTCCAAAATCTGCAAGAACAAATCAGTGAGAATGAATTTGGCATCATCCATCTAGCCACTCACGCCGAGTTCAAACCGGGGAATCCAGATAATTCCTATATTCAACTCTGGAATCGCAAACTCCGGCTGAATGAACTCAAGAACTTAGGCTTATCCGATTCAGCCGTGGATTTATTAGTTCTCAGTGCTTGCCGAACCGCCCTAGGGAATGAAGAGGCTGAACTTGGTTTTGCTGGATCAGCATTACAAGCAGGTGTTGACTCTACCCTGGCTACCCTCTGGTACGTCAGCGATGAAGGTGCTTTAGGCGTCACGACTGAATTTTATCGTCAGTTAAGGCAACTTCCGATTAAAAGTGAAGCATTACGCCGAGCGCAACTAGCGATGATTCGAGGCGAGGTGAGTATTGCCAATGGTCAATTAAATTATGGAGATAAAAGTATCACTTTACCTCCAGAAATGGCAGAACTTGTCAAGACAAAAAATCTCAATTTCTCGCATCCGTACTACTGGGCACCCTTTACCTTAATTGGTAATCCGCAGTAGACAACTGGGGAACAGGGAACAGGGAACAGGGAACAGGGAACCGGAAACCGGAACCGACAGGAAACATGAAATTATCAGGGCACGATAATATCGTGCCCCTACCCAATTAATTATTTCTGATGTTTCTCGTAAGCCTCAACAATCCGTTGAACCAAAGGATTACGAACCACATCTTGAGTCGAAAGTTGGCAAAACGCAATCCCATCAACGGATCGCAGAATTTTTTGTGCCACCGCTAATCCAGAATCTTGATTCATCGGCAAATCAGTTTGGGTAACATCTCCAGTCACCACCATCCGAGAACCAAACCCCAAGCGAGTTAAAACCATTTTCATCTGAGCTGGGGTGGTATTTTGGGCTTCATCCACAATTACAAACGCATTATTCAGCGTTCGCCCGCGCATATAGGCTAAGGGTGCTACTTCAATAATCCCCCGTTCCATTAAATTGGGAATTTTCTCCCCATCAATTAATTCATATAACGCATCATAAAGCGGGCGTAAAAAGGGATTGACTTTCTGTTGTAAATCTCCTGGCAAAAATCCTAACTTTTCCCCCGCTTCTACAGCCGGTCGGGTTAAAATAAGGCGTTCATACTCATTTGCCAGTAATGCCTGGGTTGCCAATACCACCGCCAAAAAGGTTTTCCCGGTTCCCGCCGGTCCAATACAAAACGTCAAATCATGAGTAAGAACGGCTTTAATGTATTGGCGTTGACGAAACGTTTTAGCGCGAATCACATCACCGCGACGGGTACGCGCCAGCACATCTTGCTGTAAATCCTGGAGTTCATCCTGACGGTGAGTATCCAAAGCATGAAACGCCGTGCGAATATCCGCCTCTTCAATCCGTCTACCCTCCAGCCAAAACGGTTTAAGCGATCGCACTACAGACGAGACGCGCTCAACTTGTTTTTGCGTCCCCGAAATAAGCAACTCCTGTCCCCGTAACACCAGACTTGCGCCAGTCCGTTGAGAGAGCAACTTCAGATTACTCTCGCGATCGCCCGCCAGTACCATAGCACTCTGGACGGTCGGTAATTCAATTGTTGTCGATACTTCACTCAAGGTTAATCATCAGTTATCAGTTATCAGTGATCAGTGATCAGTGATCAAGTATTAGCACAGAGATAGAACAAAGGACAGGTAGAAGGGTAGAAGGAGAAGGTTAGGAGGGTAATACTCCCTGATGAATCACATAAACATAAACAAATGAGGCAATAATCTCTTTTACAATCGAAATCATCTGTTATCAACCTCTGTTGATAGAGAACTAATTTGTCAGTGTAATCAGTGTGACTAACCTCTCACGCCCCTACCCCAATCTCTCCAATAAATCCGTGAAATCAGTGTTTTGACAAATGACAAATGACAAATGACAAATCAAGAACGGGATTTCGAGTTAGGTTTAGGCAACGGTAAGCGTCGAGGCGAACCTTTCCTCCCCTTAGATCTACTCCCGGAAGGGCTTTCGCGGCGGGATGTACCACCTGACTCATCATAGATATCCAAATAGACCGATTCTCCAGCAATCTTTGCCACCCCTTGGATGACAGTGCGAATTGCCTGAATATTACGACCGCCTCGACCAAAGACTCGCCCCTTGTCCTCTCCGTCAAACGCCAGCCGAATCCAGACCCGATTATTAGCATGGGCGCGTTCGCAGTCTAAACTCAGCGACGTGGACGACTCTAAAAACGGCTCAACTAAAAATCGCACCAGACTCCCATAATCCGGGCTGGTTTTCCGCCCAGGTTCAGACACTGGCTTGTTGTTCAAGGACATTGGCTTTCTTGAGAATGCTGCGAACGGTATCCGTGGGCTGCGCTCCGTTTTTCAGCCACTTGGCAATAGCGGGGGCATTCAGCGTCGTTTGATCAGTTCTGGGATTGTAGAAGCCCAACTCTTCCAAGGGACGCCCATCCCGACGGGCATTACTCTCAATCGCCACAATGCGATAACTCACTTCGCGTTTTTTGCCGAATCGTTTTAATCGAATTTTGACCATAGTTTCCAATAACTCACCTGTTTGATTTTAAGCGATGATTAAGAATTTAGGGTAAATGGGGATTCGTCATATTATGTCCGGTGGAATACTTACACTATCGGTGGAGACAAGGCAGAGGGCAGAGGGCAGAAGGCAGAGGGCAGAAGGCAGAGGGCAGAAGGCAGAGGGCAGAAGGCAGAGGGCAGAAGGGAAGGAGCAATGTTGCAAGGAAGAAGGATATTAAGGATATTACGGTTATTTCAACGGACATGATATCATTCGTCATTCGTCCTTCGTCATTCGTCCTTTGTTGACTTCCCCATCTCCCCCCGCTCCCCCTGCTCCCCAGACGCGCCATGGCACGTCTCTACATTGCTCCCCCTGCTCCCCCCGCTCCCTCTGCTTACCCTACACCCTTATCCTCTCAAAGCTGACCAAATCCCTTCTTCTTCTTCGCCTTTTTCTTCTTCTTCGTCGGACCGCTACCGCGCCAACCTTGTGAGGCACGATTGCCCATTCCACCACCAAACATATCACCCATTCCGCCCATTCCGCCCATTCCGCCCATTCCGGGAAGTCCGCCCATTTGACCTTGACCCATCTGCTTCATCAGCGATCGCATCTTGGTAAACTCACTGATTAGACTGCTCACCTCACGCTCACTATGCCCTGAACCCCGGGCAATACGGCGGCGGCGACTGGGAGAACCAGCCAGCAAATCCGGATTGCGGCGTTCCTCAGCCGTCATCGAATTAATCATCGCTTCCGTTTGCTTGAGCTTGCCTTCCCCTTTTTCCAGTTGATCCGAACTCAGCTTACCCATTCCCGGCATCAGCTTCATCAACCCACCCAGGGAACCCATATTTTTCAACAGCCGCATTTGCTTCAAGAAATCGCTGAAGTCAAACTGAGCATTGAGCATTTTCTCCTGCATCTGGGCGGCGTCAGCCATGTCAATTTCTTCTTGGGCTTTCTCCACCAGCGTCAGCACATCACCCATACCCAGAATCCGCGATGCCATGCGGTCTGGATAAAATGGCTGTAGTGCCTCTACCTTTTCACCCACACCGACAAATTTAATCGGCTGACCCGATACCTGGCGCACAGACAAGGCTGCACCCCCTCTCGTATCGCCATCCAGCTTAGTCAGAATTGCCCCTGTAATCCCGATTTGTTGATTAAACGTATGGGTTAGGGTTGCCGCCTCTTGACCCGTCATCGCGTCTACTACAAGCAGAACCTCGTGGGGTTTAACATTGTCCTTAATCTGGGCAAGTTCTGCCATCATCTCAGCGTCGATTTGTAATCGTCCCGCCGTATCGATAATTACGGTATCAACACCCGTTTCCTTAGCATGGGCAACCCCCTGACGGGCAATTTCCACAGGGTTAGTATCCGTCCCCATTTCAAACACAGGGATATTAATCTGTTCACCCAACGTCACCAACTGGTCAATCGCCGCAGGGCGATAAACGTCTGTCGCCACCATCAAGCAACTGCGGTTTTCCTTGCCTAGGTGTAGGGCTAACTTAGCCGTTGCCGTGGTTTTCCCGGTTCCCTGCAATCCTGCCATCAGCACGATAGTGGGCGATGTATCCGCTTTAGCCAAGGGGACATTACTTTCCCCCATCACCTGCACCAGTTCATCGTAGACAATCTTGATAAACTGTTGGTCAGGGCGGACACCAGCGATAACATCAGCGCCCATGGCATTGCTTTCAACGTCAGCAACAAATTTTTTGACAACTTGCAGGTTCACATCTGCCGACAGCAAAGCCCGACGCACCTCTTTCAGGGCGTCTTGAATATTGGCTTGAGATATCTTGTCTTGACCGCGTAGTTTCTTCCAGGCGTCTTCTAAGCGTTCGGCGAGAGCATCAAACATAGTTAACGTTAGTCTATAAGTTCAGGGTTACTAGAAATAGGGTCTGATTCTTACAGGATAACGCTTTAGGGGATTTTTCTACCAGTTCTTTCCCTTGACTAGGCTGTCAAAGCAAGAGGAGGCGATTGAAATCGCTGCTACACAAACAAAGTCCGCCTGCGCGGACTAGGTTATAACGGGGGTAGCGTTCCCCAGATTTAGAATTACAATTGATCCGGATCAATACCCGCATCCCGCAGTCGCTGACGAATTTTGTTTTGGACAACTTCAGGGATTTGACGACGAGCAGGCATTGTTTATATATCTGATTGATTCTGAGTTAAATAAAGATTGCGAACAGTCCGATTGACAAAGCTGAGATAATCATCGATTTCTTCATACAAATCCAGTTCTTGTTCTTCTTCAGAATTTAGCAAATAGTTTTGTTGTTTCTCTAAAAGTGTCTCTATCCGTTCTTGAACAGTACTAGAAGCGCGAAAGAGAGGGATTCCTTCAACCAATTCAATACGGACAGCACCTTCAATTGGAAACGTATTGGGTAAGTTTTGCAGTTTAGGTAAAAGTAGCATGATTTTGGGGTGTTCGCAATTTAAACACAGCGTTCTTGAATTTATTTTATCGGCAATCCAGTATACCAGGAAGATTATTCCGTGGAAATAACTCAACCTTCCATCCGGGTTGTCCCCACCAGACAACACGTTCGCCTGGTTCAATCCAAAAGTCAAGGCGTTGGATTAAGCCATCTTCCAAAATTAGCTTGGGATATTCTGGGTAACCTGTATCTGCTTTCTCGGTGTAATCTTGCCCAAAAAAGGTCATGTTTACCATCAATCCATCAGCCACGCCAATTTCTTCTGTGCCAACTCCCTTCACTATCTCATCATCGTAGCGAAAAGAGCCGATAAACGTATTGCCAGCCAGAGAACCTTGAGTGACTTCTACCGTGAAATCATAAGTAACAGGTACGGCTTGAATCGGACGTGCCTGAATCACGAACAGGGTTGATGTTAAAGTCGCGATCGCAGCGATATTTTTTTGCATCATCATAATGATTCAGCAATATGTTACTTTTAATAATTGCAAAAATTTATGGTAACTTGATACAAAAAACATCTCCACTTGCTCTGACATCGACGTCCATACGACTATCAAGCATTTCTTTTGGAGGATTATTTATATCGAAATTTAACTCCCAAAGTGGTGTGTTAATTATACCTTCATTGAACCGTCCCTCTCGATAGTAATCATTCACATCTTGTTGCAGTTGCATATTAAAGTAAAGATTTTCAGGTTGTTCATTTGGATGTCTATAGATATTGCTAAGATGTAATCTAGGTTTAGGTGAATTTGACATATTTTCAATATTAGCGTAGCACGCCCTGGCAATATTCATCAGAACCTTCTCGGCTAATTCCTTGTTCTCTACAGCTAATTGATAGTCATGCATAATTTGAATCACCTTATCATAAGAAGCAATTGCCTGAAGATACTGTTGCCATAACTTAGCAATATTTTTTGGAACATCACCATATTGCAATATCCAGCCTTTGTAAAACCAAGCTTCATAATTTTCAGGATCAAGATTGATTACTCTTTCATAAGCTTGTAGCGATTCTTGATACCGTTGTATTTGCCTTAATACATGACCTTTTTCTAACCATAAACTCGGTTGAATTTGTGTTATATTTAATCCAATGTCCAAGTCAATAATCGCTTCATAGTAACGTTTAAGTTGTTTGAGAGATTTTGCTTTTTTTAGCCATGCTTCATAATTATTGTCGTTTATTGCCGTTGCCATTTCGTATGATTTTAGTGCTTCTTCATATTTCTTAAAGTAAAAGAAACCATCACCTTGCTTAATTAAAGCAGCATAGCTACTTTGATCTAGACTTGCTATTTCAAAGGCAGCAAGCGATTCTTCATGACGTCCCAATGCTCCAAACGCTTGTCCTTTACCATACCAAGCTTGATAGTAGGCACCATGACTATAATTTTTTATTGCTTGCTCAAAGGAAGTAAGTGCTTCCTCATAGCGTCCTAATTTATATAGCACTACACCTTTCCATCGCCAAGCCGTGTGGTAGTTTGGATCAATTTTGGTTGCTTCTTCTAGCGAATTCAGTCCTTGTTCCAGTTTTTCTAAGTGCTGACTGAGTAAAAACCCTCTTGCATACCAAGCAATCCGATAGTCAGGATTAATCTTGATAATTTTATTAAAACATTCAAGAGATTCTCGATAACGCTTTAATCGATACAAACGATTACCTCGTTGAGCTAACTCTTCAATGGAAATAGAGTTATCTATAGGACATGACGATACTGAACCTCCTGATAACTTTTCAATATCTTCTTCTGGCAATTGGTTGGCAGGATAATCCTTGATTTCTGGTGGTTCTAACGAAGCTGCTGTCACTCCTAGAGTCTTGAAGGTGCTTGATGCTCGCTGCAAAAAAGCATGAATAGGAATACCCAAACTGTGACCAAACTCGATGTTATTTGTACTATCTCCCTCAGTCTGTCCATGAATCCCAATTACTCGTCCATCAGCATCCAAAACTGGACTACCGCTCATTCCTTTTTGGGTTGCATTTGTATAGAAAAGCTCATAACCACCATCAAAAGGGTTTTGTGCTGTAGAAAATGCAGCTTCCTTATCTAAAAGTAATCCAAGAGTCAACACAGGTTCACCAGGGTGAGAAACGTCTATGGGGTATCCAGCAACGACAACAGGTTGATCCCTTTGTGAACTCTTAGTTGTTGAGTCATCGTCATGTATTGTAACTTTCTCTTCTTTATCAAAAATTGTAGCAATTTTGTAATGCTTTTTACTGATAAACGGTACGATGGCTAAGTCTACACCGTCGAGTCGAACAATACTTGTATCATTAATCTCATAAGATGAACTGCCATCAGGAGCAATAACTTCATAGGAAGGTGGAGCCGATTTATTAGGTACGACATGCTTCGCGGTTAAAATGTAATGTGTGTCACCACTCCTAGCAATAATTACTCCAGAACCAACATTTTTACCGTTCTCCCGAATTAGCACAGTAATCTCTTTAGCCGTATTCCTGATTTCGTCGGCTGTTGCTGCCACTGTAATTTGAGGCTGAACCATGACAATGGTAGCTGCCATACCGATGATTGTGGCTGGGAACCGATAAGAAAAAGTCATTTATGCACCTCCATCAAAGTTTGTAGTCGTTTTTTACTTCATTCTTTAACTGTACTCATCAAACTGTTTTCCCGATAAATTTGTTCATAAAAAAGCGGTGACACGACTAAACTTGACTTCAATGATTCCGGAACTAGCTCGACAAAAGTATGCAGGGGAATTGCCCAACTCAGATGACGCATTTGCTGCTGTACTTCTGTTGAAGGTACAGAGCCATCTTTGAAAACATAAGGATTTCCCCAAAGAGGATACTTATCCATACCATTGATACCTATAAGCTTACCCTGATAATTAAGCAAGGGTCCCCCGCTCATCCCCTTTTCCACCCGATTGGTATACCCTATTTGATAACCTCTCTCAAAGGCTTGCTCAGGTAAAAGTGAGATTTGCCCAGTTGTGTATACAAACCCTTTTGGGTTTGATGGTTCAGCTTCTGAGGAAAATCCTGCGGCAAACACTTGATCACCTACTGTTAACGTATATGAAGTATCTAGAGAGGCGACTGGGTAAGACTCATCGGGACTCTGAAATTGTAATAGGGCTAAATCATTACCATTAAGGTGGATAGTCTGTAACCAATTAGCTCGATAGAGATGACCATCAGGAGTCTGAATCCGATGGGAGTCTCCTTCTACCAGTATATGTTCAGCCGTTAAAACTGTATAGACCTGCCCTTGCTTGTATAAGATAACCCCTGAACCCCAGGTATCTTTTGACAAGACTTTAACGGTAAAAGTTTGGGCTAAATCATCCAGTTGCTTTACAGATAGCGTATCTTGCTTTTGTCCAATTTGGATGGGAAAGACATCTCTAGGATTAGAAAAACTGACATTCAGGACGACTACTGATAGAGTAATCAATAGACTCCCAGTACAGGTAACCATGATCAGTAAGTACCAATTCATTTTGGCTGCATTAGCCATTAATTTACTGCTCTAATAGAAGATTGTTCCTATTCTCAGGTGAGAGATCTCTGAGGTATTGCTTTAAATTAAAGTAAACCGGATTTGACCCAGCTTGAGATATCGGACTTCCAACATATCGAGAAAGGTTTTTTAACTGCTGAATAATCCGATTGGCATCAGCCCTCGACTTCAGCGTAAATAGTAAGGCTTCACAACCACTGTATCGATCCCTACTGGCACAAAGGACAGGAGAATTACTGGCTGGGTCAAGCATAATATGCTCCATTCCCTGTTCTATGATGTAAGTCTGAAACCTGGGAGATATAATTTGACAGCGTTCTCTAGGGGTATGACCTCCGAGAGTTGATACCCACAGAATCAGGGGGTAAGTTCTCTCTGGATTTTGCACCATGGTCGCGTCTACTCCGTTATGTTTGCCACAATACATTGTGATATCGCCAGCTTGAGTATTTCCACTCTGGCTAAGAGTCACAGTTGCACCGAATCCAATTAGGAGTGCAATCAGTAGTCTACTCATCAATCGGTTTTTCATAATCTTCTTCTCGCTTAGATCCAAGGTATAGCTAGAACAAAAGTATCATTGGCTATCGGTCAGATTCATAGCAAAGATAGCGATCGCTTCCACTAATATTTTGGTTCGTTTTCAAATAGTCGTGCAACCAATTACAAGTGTGTACCAGTAAATCATCAAGATTCAGGTTCCATAGGGTTACCTCATCTCCCCCACTGCTGGAAATGATGGTCTTATTGTCGGGACTGAAACTTACATTATTGAAGGCTTTCCCTTGTCCCTGAAGGGTTTTGAGTAAAATGCCATCCCGGTTCCACAGTCTTATGGTTTTGTCCTCACTCGCTGAAGCGAGGATTTGACCATCTGAACTGAAACTCACGCGATTCACCCAATTGCTGTGTCCCGGTAACGTTTTGAGCCAAGTGCCATCTTGATTCCAGAGTTTGATCGTATTGTCCGCACTAGCGGAGGCAATGGTTTGACCATTGGGACTAAAACTCACGCTGAGTACACCAGCGCTATGTGCTGGAATCGTTTTGAGCAATGTGCCATTTCGCCTCCAAAGCTTAATCGTATGATCAGCACTAGCGGAGGCAATTGTTTTACTATCGGGACTGAAACTCACACTATACACCTGATCAGTATGTCCCTGGAGAGTGCTAACCAAGTGACCGTCCAAAGTCCAAAGTTTAACTGTTTTATCTGCACCAGCAGAAGCAATGGTTTGTCCATCGGGACTAAAACTCACGCTCCAAACACTACCCCTATGCCCCTGAAACGTTTTCAGCAAGGTGCCGTTTATACTCCAGAGTTTAACTGTTTGATCGGCACTAGCAGAAGCAATGGTTTGTCCATCGGGACTAAAACTCACACTATATACCTGATCAGTATGTCCTGGGAGAGTTTTGAGTAATTCACCTGACTGACTCCAGAGTTTAATGGCGTTGTTTCGACTAGCAGACGCAATCATCTGTCCATCCGGACTAAAACTTGCATCCCAAGCCATTTCTCCTGAAAGGGTTTGGATAGAATTGCGATCGCGATTCCAGAATTTGACGGTATTATCCTGACTAGCAGAAGCTATTGTCTGTCCATCTGGACTAAAATTTACGCTTAAAACACTATCTGTATGCCCTTGTAGAGTTTTGAGCAACTTGCCTTCCAGACTCCAGAGTTTAACCGTTTTATCGGCACTAGCAGAAGCTATTGTCCTGCCATCATGGCTAAATCTGACGCTCCAAACCAAACCACTATGTTCAGGTAAAGTCTTGAGTATTTTGCCTTCTAAGTTCCAAAGTTTAACCGTTTGATCGGCACCAGCAGAAGCAATGGTCTGTCCATCTGGACTAAAATTCACCGTAAAAACGCTATTCTTATGCCCTTCAAGCGTTTTTACAAGACGACCCTCTAAACTCCAAAGCTTAATCGTATGATCAGCACTAGCTGAGGCAATTGTTTGTCCATCGGGACTGAAACTTACACTCCATACCAGACCGCTATGCCCTTGTAATGTTTTTAATAATGTTCCATCATGCCTCCACAGTTTGACCGTATTATCCGCACTGGCAGAAGCAATAGTCTTCCCGTCAGGACTGAAACGAACACATCTGACACTATCACTATGTCCCTGCATAATTTTGAGTATAATTCCATCACGACTCCAAAGCTTAATCGTATGATCAGCACTAGCGGAGGCAATTGTTTTCCCGTCAGGGCTAAAACTGACGCTATTAACCTGACCGCTATCTTCTGGGAAAGTTTTGAGCAATGTTCCATCACGTCTCCAGAGTTTAATTGTTTTATCAGCGCTAGCAGAAGCAAGAGTCTGTCCATCAGGACTAAAACTTAAGTCAGACACACTGTCACTATGTCCCTGTAACCGATTACGCTCTTGAATTTCAGAAAACGCCTGATGCAATGCTGTTACAACCCGAATTCGAGTATCAGGAGTGACATCAACTACCTCTTTGAGTTGGATTCCTGCCCTTAAACCTGCTATTAGTGCCTCCAACGTGTTACCTGAAAGCAAGAGTGCCTCAGAAGATGTACTCATGGTATTAAGTTGGGCATCTTGTTCGGCAATATTCGCTCGTTTTATTTGATGTTTAGCATAGTTGGTTGTCCATCCCACTACGGTTACTGACGTTACCAAGATTAGAGTCAGTCCAATACTCCCTGCACGAATAATCTGTGTTGTTTTATTTTGCAATTCTCGTTTTTCTTGAGCTTGGCTAGCATCCAGAAATTGTTCATCCTGACCACTCAAGCTTTTATTGATTTTCCATGCCAATGCTTCTTGTAATTTTTTGCCCCGCAACAATCGTGAGTCGTCTTGGCAATTAGTAGCTAACCAAGCCGTTATATCCTCAGAGTAAGGTCGCAAATTTGCTAAAACCTGATTCACCCAACTCTGGTTAAAAACCTCTTGGTAGATTCGATTGTAAACTTTTAGCCTACTCTGCTGTTTAACCACCAAACCGGACAGTTGCAATTCCATTTGTTTGTTATCATTAGCGACAATCTCTTCCTGTTGCAAAATCTTCTGGTACAATCCCAACAGTCGCCCAGCAGTTTGTTCATTGCTCAGGATGCGATTACGGATTGTCCTCAAATGCTCTGGATCATCCTGAGATTCCCAGTTTTCAACGATGTGCGATCGCACTAACTTTTCCACCCATTCTTTCTCTGACTCTCCTGGCTTGAAAGAAACTTGGGATTCTCCACAAGCATCATAAACAATTTTACAAAGCTTTTGGGTGAGGAATGGCTGTCCTCCTGTCCAAGACAAAACCTCTTTTAAAATAGTATAAGGATTATCTACTCTACCCACTAATCCATTAGCTAATCGTTGTGCTTGCTCTAGTTTAAAACCACAGAGTTCGATTCCACAACCAATGTTAAATGGTGTGCGATTTTTGTCCTGAATAAAATCTGAAGGCGTTGCTACACCCAGTAGACAGAATGTCAATCGGTTATAAGCTGGATTGTCAACCCGTTGATTGTAACATCCCCGAATTAAAGCAAAAAAATCATCGGTTGAGAACCCTAAACTGAGTACCGTATCAACTTCATCGATAAAAATAACAATTTTGGTTGATATTACAGCTAACAGTACCTCCTCAAAAAAATTACTCAAGCGCTGCACAGGTGATAACGATTCCCGCTCTTTCCACCATGTACTTGTGTTAATTTTACCCGATAGTTTAAACTTTCTGACTAATTCGTAAACTATCCCCATGTACCAATTGGATTGGGTAACATTATTATTATCACTGCCAATTATTGTCAGATCAATTGCAGCACATCTTACCCCTTCTTTTTCCAATTGTTGCATGGTTCGCACCCGCAAGCTAGATTTTCCCATTTGCCGCGAGTTCAACACATAGCAAAATTTCCCAGCCTTTAAAGCCTGATAAAGATTTTGGTCGGCTTGACGCCTTACATAACTGGGAGCATCAGCCGCTAAACTTCCGCTAAATTGATATTCGTAATTAGTCATTGGTCATTTGTCCTTCGTAGTAGTGGACACTATATTGCTTTAAGAAATAAAACTTGGATTTTGTTGGGTTTCTTTCGTAAACCAAACCTACAACCTAAAATGATGGAATAGATCATAACCCTTACTCCCCTCTCCCCACGGTGGGAGAGGGGCTGGGGGTGAGGGGTTTTCTGGCTTAAATTGACACCAATAACATCTAAACGCCCCTACTATTTCATCAAATTTGCTGTGCCACGCCACTCTAATTACACCGTATTGTTGATAACAATTTCTATTGACTGAGTAATTGGCTAAACCGTTTTAAAATCCTCAGTACAGTATAAATGTCATCTCCGCGTCTGAGTGAAAATGGATAGGACTCAGCATATCTTGGTCTATCCTGTTTGATCAGCTTCAAAAAAATAAAATCCATACCGTTTGTAACCAATCCCAATGCAGGTTGGTTAGGATTAGGATGACCCAGCATATAAGTTAAAGCTTGCGGTATCCCGGCATCTAAGGAATATTTTGCCCCTTTTGCCTCAATTACCAGTATCCAAAACTCAGGGGTAAAAACCAAAAGGTCAAGACGCCCTTTAATTATCAGTTCCTCATCCTCCGAGACAATTTCTACCTCCTTCTCAGCCGCAAGATAAAATGGCGGACGATAAAATCCTGCCAGTTTCAATAAGGGTGACAAAACTACAAGTTTAACAATGGGTTCAAGGATGGTATATCGAGATAAGTGTAGATAGTCACCTTTAACTTCATCTAAGGCTTGTCGTTCTGAATCAGTGAGTTCAGGTAAGTCATCTTGCCATTCTGGGAAGAATTGCAGATCATCGATACGTTCTAAACCAAATTGGCTGATTAAGTCATCGAGATTAATTTTCTGGACAGCGATGGTTTCAACCATAAACTTACCTCCTGTAAACAGCATTTTCGGCTGAACTATAAGCGGACTAATTTTGTGATGACGCAATAGGTAAACCCTTTTTTGGGCTAATACAAAATCTGGGTTAGTTACCTCCGTGATAACCCAGTCCGCGCCGGCGGACTTTGTTTGTGTAGCAGCGATTTCAATCGCCGTAGTCAAAGGTGGTAATACTTTATAATTTAGTCCGCGCCGGCGGACTTTGTTTGTGTAGCAGCGATTTCAATCGCCGTAGTCAAAGAGGGTAATACCAAATTCGGGTTAGCTTCGCCTATGTTTGTGTAGCAGCGATTTCAATCGCCGTAGCCAAAGGAGGTTCCTGTTGATTTATGTTTCCCTACCTCTAAGCTTCTGGGAAAAATACTGGGAATATAGCAAGCAACGCGGTTTAACATAATTATTCTCTAATTGCACTAAACCTAAGCTTTGTAACTTAAACGCCAGCATCGATTCCAATGGTATAGGACAATTTGCCTCAACTACCGTTTTCATCGCTGCGGCTAACTCAGGATACTGTTGTAAATTCCACAACTGTCCTCGTAAATGATTGCTGTAAATTCCTGATTCGGTAGCAGCCGTTTGCAAGAGTTGTTCAAACGTAATATTTTCATGAGTGAGGGAATAAATGGCAAGCTGAATCAGATGGGGATGTCCTCCTACCATCTCTAGTAACTGAGTCACCTGAGAATTATCCAAATCTAATCCTTGTTGTTCGGCTAACTCTTGCATTTGTTCGGGTCTGAATTCTGGCAATTCAATTGGCACACCGACATTAAACGGTGAACAATTCGTATTAAGCTGGATATAAACATCGGTAGAATAGGAAATCACTAACCGCAACTTCTGCCACATTCGGCTAGTTTTTGCTTCCTCATGCCAAACTCGCAGCATCCCAAAAAAGTCTTGGGCAATTTTAGGATAGGGAAAAATTCGATCAACATCATCTAACGCCAAGACTAAGGGCTGGTCTAATTGAGATAACAGATGATCTTCAAAATAAATTGTACAATTCTGAGAACTTCCTAACCCTTCTTCCCAATACTCTGCCAGTTGAGTCGGTAATTTTAGCCGCCGACTGACAAACGTACAAAACCAGCGCAAAAATTCATCTAGTCCGCGCAAAACGGCTTGATCAGCTTGGAGTAAATTCAAGCGAACAGTGCGATAATTTTCTTTAACTGCCCGTTCGAGAATCTTATCAATGAGCAAGGTTTTTCCCATCCGCTTTGGCGCTTTAATTCGCAGTAGGGAACCGGGCTTGACTATGGTTTCATAGCAACGCGATTCGCTGGGAGGACGCAGGATATAGGTAGAGACTTCGGGTTTAGTATCTGTCTGTTCTTCATCCACCTCTATTGCTAAAGATGAGTTCTTATCGGCGACAGAGAAATCAGCAATGTCCTCTAAATCCAGCCCCAACTTATGGCAAAGTTCATAAAAATTTAAATAATCAACAGGTTTACCATTGAGGAAATTGGAGACGGTGGAGAGAGAAAGCTGTACACTCTCGGCTAAGTCTCGCTGACGCGCAAAACGATTTCGCTGTAGTGCAGCTTTGACTGTTTCGATATACTGGGGAGCAACTTTTAGCGATCGCGACATGATTAAACACTTGAATCACCCTGCTGTGATCATAGTCTTCTCATCCCTCTCATCCCGCCAAGTCAGATATAAGTCAGACATAAGTCAGGTAATTTAGATCTCCGACTTCTTCAAGAAGTCGGGGATCTGGTCAAGGATGAGAATTGAGGGATAATAATCAAGTGTATTGCTTGCGGAAAATTCCTCCTCGTGTCCAAACCTCTTGTTCTGATGGATCATGATGGCGGTGTCGATGATTACTTGGCAACCGTCTTGCTAATGACAATGGATCACATCCAACCTTTAGGTATCGTTGTCACTCCGGCTGATTGCTATATTCAACCCGCCGTTAACGCCACGCGCAAAATTTTAGACCTAATCGGATGTTCTCATATCCCCGTTGCCGAGAGTACGGTACGCGGGATTAATCCCTTTCCTCCCCTTTACCGCCGGGATGCGTTTATTGTGGATCATCTGCCAATTCTTAACCAGAATGACGCCATCCAAACCCCCCTGCTAACCGAAACCGGTCAAGAGTTTATCGTGCGATCGCTGCAAACGGCTGACCAACCTGTTACCCTGATGGTGACAGGACCTCTCACCACTGTCGCCACCGTCTTAAACCTTGCCCCGAATATCGCAGCGAAGATTGAGCAAATCGTCTGGATGGGGGGTGCAATTCATGTTCCTGGTAATGTAGAAAAAAGCCTAGAACCCGGACAAGACGGTTCAGCCGAATGGAACGCCTACTGGGACCCCCTCGCCGTCCACCAAATCTGGCAAACTCAAATTCCGATTGTCCTTTGTCCCCTTGACTTGACCAATACTGTCCCGGTTACCTCTGAGTTTGTTTACAAATTGGGGAAACAGCGTCACCATCCCATTTCTGATTTTGCGGGTCAATGTTACGCCTTAGTAATTCCCCAAGACTATTATTTCTGGGACGTTCTCGCCACCACCTATCTCGCCCATCCGGAGTTTTTTACTTGGCAAGACTGGGAAACCACTGTGATTCCTCAGGGTTCCAGTCAAGGTCGTATCCAGGTTGAGGCGGGAGGAAAACGGATTCGGGTGCTGGATACCGTCGATAAGACAGAATACTACTCCTATCTCTTACATCAGTGGGCAAGGTAACATGGAAAGTGTGATTTAAGTCACCTTACTCACGCTCAGCCAAGTTATCTGAGAATCATGCCTCCCCCACCCAATTAACCATTAACCCTTTCCTGGAAGGCGATTGAGGGGTAATCCCCTGCCAGTCTCACCCGCTGGGTGAAAACTAAATGAGAATGGTTCATTTCTTTTAATAATGGTGATAATCCTGTATTATGAATGATAAAAACAGCAAAAATATGACAGAAGCGATTTTTGAGCAGAGTCGTTGTCGCAACTCGAACCCCTCCTTGTCAGGGACAAGGGTTCAGACGCGGACTCTGCTCTTTTAAAGTTTCTACATAACATCCGACTTTTTTAACGCCGAGAGGATACATAATTCAGTGTTGATTGACTCTCACCTAACCCCAGGTGAGACAAATTAGTTTTTTTGTATCCTCTCCATTGAAGGGAAATGAGAGTGTAACGGGATTTTTACCATGACCTATTCCATCGCATCCACAGAACGTTCCGTGTCCCAGCCGACACCGCGTCAGCGTTCTACTGGTGGCAAACCACCCAACTCGTCAACATCGAATGTTCATTCCTTGGCGGTGCTTTGGGCGAGGAAATATTATACGGCTGTTACCAACCAAGACAAAGATGAGTCAGTCTCCAGTTTAACGGCGGCAGATCTTAAGGAAACTGCCTCACTCGAAGGCAGAAAAAGCACGGCAGAGAAAATGATGCAAAAGCTCAACTTTGCCAGCGCTCAAGCCTGGTCATTGACCGAAACGCTGCTATCGGAGGAAATTCGGCGTCATGGTATTAATCCTGAATTAGTCAATCCCTTAGAAATTGCCGCTGATACCCGTTATCTGTTTCAAAAGACGGCGAATGCTTATGCACAACGCGCAACACCCCGACGTTTATCGGTGATTGTCGGCAAAGATTTTGGTCAAGTTCGCCAAAAATATACGAGTGTTGACCGCCGTGCGATCGGGTTTGTCAGTATGCAGTTCCACTATACGGGTCAAAAATTACTCGAGTGGCTCTCCCCACCGGAACAAAAACTGTGGCTTCCTTATTTAAAGGTAATGGATGACCACATGTATATGCCCCTACAAGCGGCGTATGATGCGGCTGCCAACCATCCCTACAATTCATCGGCGCTATTAGCGGTGCAAAATCTCTTACCCATCAGTACGAAACTGGCTATTTCCGTTTGTCAACAAGTTTGCCGTCAGAATCCCAACTACGAAACCTACAGTGGTTCGTTGATGAGCAAAACGGTGAGAATTGCCAGTATCCGCGACGTGGAAATGTTTCAGGTATATCTGTGTCTGTGTGTCTTAGAAGATGACATTCGGGCGGTGCAGCGAGAACTGTTTCCATTATGCGTCATGCTTTATCCGCGTCTGCGTGTGGGCTGGCGTTTAGTGCAGGACATGCTCAAAGCCATTGGTTGGGAAATGTATAATCGCCTATCTCCGGAAAATATGGCAACTTTTTTACCCTATCTGCGGACATTAACGGAGATGTTCTCCTGTGATGTGTTTCAAGAGCAAGAGTAATGTAGTCTTGTAGAGACGTTGCATGCAACGTCTCTACCATCTGGAAAAGAAGGGTTCTATAATTTTATCGTTCAGTCTGCGTTTAACAAATAACTTGGCTGGCTTGAACAGAAGCGAGTACAACAAATACCACCAATGACGAATGACTAATAACAAATCAACAGCAACTCTCAAATTGAATCGCTTGAATGATTTCCTGTTTAGGTTAATTCTATCTGGAGTTGCACTAAACGTTTAATTATTAAGTGCTTAATCTCCCTGGTTGACAATTTTAGGAAATCTCAGCAATTGATTGAGCGTTGCTGTTACTTATAAATGAGGAAATAGATATAAATTTTCTCAGTTGGGTTTATACCTCCTAATTAGATCATGTTGTTCAATGTCTGTGATTAGAAGCCTTTAAGCTTCAATTCCTAATGTATCACCTTTATTAGAAAGTACAAGTAAATGATATGGAAATTTACATTTGAGTGATTCAATGCTGCCGTTTATGTTACAAATAATTTACAAATTTGGATTGGGGAACTTCAGTTTAAACATGTTGCTGAGTTATACCAATCATTTAGGGGATTAATAACATCCGGAACATGAGCCACTAACTCAACCTGACCTTGAGAATTAATGATCCATCCTTGAGCTTCTACGATGGGTGAGCGACGCTCAGAAGGAGATTCTTCCCCAGCTTCCAGATGTTCCACCGGAACGTCTCTACTAGCAGCTCCCCCACTCCCAGACGTTCCATGCAACGTCTCTACATAATTTCCTTCGTCTTCATTCAACGCCAGCGTCCGCAAATCCCGCCAAACTGTTCGACCTCGCAGGGTTTGAGTGGGATCTTCAGGTAACCCTCCCCGCCCAGTTACCACAAAGGAATTACCTTGATCCGCAACACAACCTGTGGCAATTTGGTTGCTGGGTTCCGTAAAGTTTTCTGGTAAGCGGACTAATCCTTGATTGGGATCAATATCCTCTATGTTGATATTGACTATCCCTTTAAACTCAGGTCCAAGTGCTGATGTCGCCGTGATATCACTCTCTGGAGTTAACATGTCTCGAAACTGCGTGCCAAAAATACCAAATGCATTAACCGTAACCCGACCCCCTGCTCCCGCTTGAGCATTGGCACTAATATCGCTATTATTAAGTGCGACTAAATTCCCTGTATCAATCGTAATATTACCACCATTCGCATTCTCAGCATTCGTGCTGATTTGACTCTGGTTCTGTAGCAACAAATTCTGCGCCTGAAGAGTGATATTCCCGCCGGTTCCTGCAACCGTCGTCGCTGAAATTGTACCTCCGTTCCTTAACCCAATTAAACTAGCATCAACTCCCAAGTTTCCCGCGGCGGCTAACTTTTCCCCATTGACTGTGACTTCCGCTCCATCTCGGATAATTAAACGTCCTGTCTCAATCGTCACATCTCCTGCTTCCCCCAATACCTCAGTCCTAGGGGGTGGAATAAAGCCACTGGGAACAGAATCAGACGATGCATCTGAGCGCAAACTACTGGGAAACTTACCATCGGCGGAAATACCGCTTAGTTCTACAGACTCCGAGGCTCTAACCACTAATCGTCCCGCCCGCCCAGCATCTTGGGTGGTGGTTGAGATAACTCCACCATCACGCAGCACTAATCGTCGGGTATAAACCTCAATATCGCCCGCTGCACCTGTGCCAAAACTTTGGGTATTCAAACTACTCAATTCTCGACCATTCGCAGAAGTGCCAATCAGTTCCACCCGATCTGACGCCTGAATCTTTATCGTTCCGCCTTGAGCAGCACCTAATGTAGCACCGCCAATTCCCGCCCCCTCCCGAAGGGTTAAGCGTCGAGTTTCAATGCTCACAGTTCCCGTAGCTTGAGTTGCATCCTGAAACGCATTAGACGCGATCGCACTTTTGAATCGACCATCGGGTGTTGTCCCCCTCAGTTCAATCGAATCAGAGGCTTGAATCAGCACATTTCCGCCACGCCCTGTATCAAAGGTAGAGTTAAATATTCCCCCTCCTTCGCTCGCCCTTAACTGTCGGGTTTGTACGGTCAGTTGACCTGCATCTCCCTTGCCATAACTATCAGCAAACAGTTCTGAACCCACCAGTTCTACCGATTCAGACGCCCTCACCATCATATCGCCGCCCGCACCCGTGCTAAAGGGAGAGGTTGAGATGAAACCGCCCTCCCGTAGACTCAAGGTTTCCGTATTCATGATTAAGCTATTTGCCGCACCAGATCCGAAACTTAAGGAAAATAGACCCGTACCCAACTCCGGAAGGGTAATTGTTTTCTCCTCAAACAGTGTATCCAACACTTCTTGTAGATTTCTTATGCCAATAATTTCCACTGATGCAGCATTTACCATCAAGCGACCCGCCACACCATCACCAAATGTAGATACAGAGACAAAAGCGCCTTCTTGTAGGTTTAATTGGTCAGCTTGAATCGTAATATCACCGCCGTCAATATTAGCCTGTGTATCTGCACGAATCTGTGAGGCTTGCGTCAGGTTCACCTGAGCGCCTTGGATGTGAATAAAACCGCTACCTGTACCACTAACATCGACGACAGATTGCTGGGAGAAGTTTATATCTTGAAAATTCTCTACCCCCTGATATCCCAGAGTCAAGCCATTAATCGTTGGCGTAATCTGGACAAAACTATTTTCACCAACACTCCCCAATTCAATCCGCCCTTGAGGGGCTGTTAGATGTCCTCCCGGAAACCGCAGTTCGCCACCAACTAGGGCTAAGGTTTGACCTGAATTGACTTGTAAGCCAGCCGTCGATTGATTGCTGATTGGAGCCGGATTTGAACCAAACTGCAAGCCAATGGGTACATTAATCGATAATAAGGGTGGGGTTGAGGAATTCGTGGCGCTAAACTCCCGCCCATTGGGAAACTGAATGCTATTGGCTGTACTGGCTAAAAAGGAGCCGTCAACATCGAGTTGGGCGTTCGCGCCAAAGACAATACCTTGAGGGTTAATTAAAAATAAATTTGCGGCATTATTAATTTGAATTGTGCCATTAATTTTTGATGGGTTATTTCCTGTAACCCGGCTAATAATATTTTGGACATCCTGATTAATCGTTTCCAGGTTAAACAACGCTGTTGAACCTTCAGAAACAGAAAACTCTGCAAAGCTGTGGAAGAGATTATCGCCTACTCTTGTACCGTTTTGAATCTCACTAATATTACCATTCTTGGTGACGCTTGTATTTTGGGGCAATGTCTCATCAGGTATAATCTGGGCGTGAGCCACATTAGTCAAAAACAGTAAGCGACTAAACAGACTTCCTGTTAATAACAGTAATGTAAATAATCTTTGCTGAATAAAACTGCCCATAGGTGATTGTTAATTTTTTCTCCCCCTGCTCCCAGACGTAGCATGCTACGTCTCTACATTGCTCCCCCTGCTCCTCTATCCCTTGTAGTATTGGCTTCTGTTGGGTCGAGGTACGAGACCCAACCTACTATTTTATTGAATAACAATAAGATTTTCTGGATAACTCCAACCCCCTCAGTCTATTATTCGGCATATCCGCCACCAGTTCGATAGTGCCATCCGCATCAATTACCCATCCTTGAGCCTCTACAATAGAAGCATGGCGAGAGGTCTGGTTTTTCTCTAGATTTATTTCCTCCCTTGATGATGGGGATTGCTGTCGATTTTCTCCGTGTCCCATCTCCTCCAGATTTTCTGCATCCCAATCCAAAGAACGCAAATCTTGCCAAAGGGTTCGACCACGTAAAATGTGGCTGGGGTCTTCGGGTAATCCACCGCGTCCAGTCACGACAAAGGAATTTCCGGTTTCAGCGACACAACCTGTGGCAATTTGATCACTGGGTTGAGTAAAGTTTTCCGGTAACCGAACTAATCCCCGATTCGGGTCAATTCCCTGAATATTTAACGTTACCAGACCATTAAATTGTGGTCCTAAATCTGATGTGGCAGTGATATCACTATTGGGGGTCAGTTCATCCCGAAACTGAGTGCCAAAAATACCTTGCGCTGTAATACTAACACGACCGCCTCGACCTTGACGAGCATTAGCCGTGATATCACTATTATCGATCGCGACTAGCACATTAGTATCGATTGTTACATTACCGCCATCACTGGTCTCGGTATTCGTGGTAATCCGACTATTGCGCCGCAGTAACACATTTGAGGCGTCGAGGCGAATATTTCCCTGTGTCCCCGTCACGGTAGCGGCGCTGATTCCCCCTTGATTGTCCAGCCAAATCGAATCGGCGATGATATCCAAGTTACCAGCCGCACCCGATGCGGTTCCCCTAACACCAATTTCTGCGCCATCCCTCACAGTTAACGTTCCGGTTTGAATCTGCAAATCCCCAGCGCCACCTGCACCACTGGTATTGGCTTCAATCGCACTGGGTACGATACCATCCCCAATAATGCCAAAGGAGACTTGTTCGACACCGGGATCAACACCCGTCGCCACACCCGCCACGGTTACCGATTCCGTCGCGTTAATCGTTAACATTCCGGCTGTCCCTGCA
Source organism: Coleofasciculus sp. C1-SOL-03 (assembly GCF_040220555.1). NCBI lineage: Bacteria > Bacillati > Cyanobacteriota > Cyanophyceae > Coleofasciculales > Coleofasciculaceae > Coleofasciculus > Coleofasciculus sp. C1-SOL-03. The sequence continues at coordinate 9,436 of NZ_JAVJUO010000055.1, read as the reverse complement.
CTCCCTGTGGCGGCGGAAATTTGAGCGCCATCCTGCACACTTAAGCGGCGCGTAGTAATCATTAAATCTCCAGCGGGTGCTGTTCCCTGTTGTCCGGCTACAGTTAATAGGGATGATGAAGTGAACAACCCACTCAAAAACTGACCATCCGCAGAAATCCCCCGCAATTCCACCGTATCGGCGTTAACCCTAAGATTTCCCCCCTGTCCCCCACCTGCGGCGGCGGCTGAGATTTGTGACCCATCCGCAACGATGAGTTGACCTGTATTCAGGGTAAAATCCCCTGCATCCCCTGCACCCAGCGTTGTTGTGAACAACCCGCCAGGAACAACGGCGTTGGCTGGAGTTCCTCTGAGTTCTACTGATTCAGCGGTTACGGTTAGATTTCCCCCTTGACCCTGACTGGTACCGCCAGGCGTGGTGCTTAGGGATGTACCGTCTAGCACTCTCAATTGATTAGCCGTAATTGTGAAATCACCGGCATCTCCTTTATCCGTGGTTCCTGTTAGTAACAGAGACCCATTGGTTAAATCGGCTAACTCCGAAACGTTTAAGGTTAAATTGCCACCCTTACCCTCAGCCAAGGCTGCGGTTAATATCATCGCGCCGTTCTGCACAGTCAATTGGTCGGTTTCAATGGTTAAATGTCCAGCATTACCCTGTCCACCACTGACGCTAAATAAGCCATTACTCAGATTCAGTGGGTTAAATGTGGCGAATAAAATCTGCCGTGAGGGTTCTAAAGGGGTTGTGCCAGTCACGTCTACTTGGTCAGCACGAAGGGTCAGATTGCCTCCTGCACCTGCACCAAATGTAGAGGTGGAAGCAAAGGAACCTTGTTGCAGTTTTACCTGATTTGCCTGAATATCAATCCCGCCGCCGTTTACATTCCCGAAGGTTTCAGCGATTAGCTTGGAGCCTTGAGTCAGGGTGACTTGTCCCCCCCGCACTCGAATTGTGCCACCACCTAAACCACTGGTATTAACGGCTGTGGCATCGGTTAAGTTAATCATGCCAAATTGTGGTATATCAGAATAGTCGAAGGTAAAACCTGGGGTTATTGGAGTTAGATGAACGAGTCCAGAACTTGCCACACTCCCTAATTCAATTCGCCCTTGTGGTGCTGTTAGATTGGTTCTATTTAATGATAATTTTCCTCCCACCAGTGCTAAGGTCTGACCGGGGTTTACTGACAGGTTACTATTGGCTTGATGAATAATTGGTGCTGGATTTTTACCGAACTGTAAGCCAATGGGTACGTTAATGGTGAGCAGGGGGGGGAGTTGGGGTTTGGTGGTGCTGAATTCACTGCCATCAGCAAAAATAACACTATTCGCGGTACTGGCTAAAAAGGAACCACCGATATTGAGTTGGGCATTTGCGCCAATTATAATTCCGTTGGGGTTAATTAGGATTAGGTTGGCGGTGCCATCGGCGGCGAGGATGCCATCTATGATGGATGTTTTGGTGCCTGTGACGCGGCTGATAATGGTTTCTATGTCTAGGTTTTGGGGGGTCAGTTTAAAGATGGCTTGGGCGTTTGTCGGAAGAGAAAATTCTTTGAAGCTGTGGAGGAGATGATTTCCGGTGCGGATTCCGCCTTGAATTTCACCGTTGCTAATGTTGGTGTTGGTTGAAAATTTATCGTTATCGGGGATTATTTCGGCATTGGCTGTGCTGATGAGGGTGAGAAGGCTGAGGATAAGATGGCTAAGTGTCCAGCGGAAATGGTGGTATGGCGTGGGGGAATAATGGTTCATGAGTGGGGTTTGTCCTTTCGTATAGTTTTACACTTCGCTACTCCTCTATTCCTAGTTACTAATGTGGATTTCAGCGTGACGATGAACTGGCGCTAAAGCGCAACTACAAGCGCAACTACAAGCGCAACTACAAGCGCAATTACATGTTTAAACATGATAAGGGGCGGCTCATGTTGGCTGCGAAGCCGAGTATTCCGCGATCGCGATGTTCGTACAGTAGGTTACCGTCTGTATCAAATAGGAAGGTTGCACCTCGTTGTGTCATGTAGGCGGGATTGGGAACGTAAGTTTGCCAATGGCTCAATACTTCTCCCATATTCCGTAGTCTTAAGGTGGCTAGTTCAAAGGGGCGCTGATATCCACGTCCCCCAGCGAATTGAAAAAATGAGCCTTTGAGTGGGGGTAAGGGTTTGGCTTTGATGACTTCCTCATCGCCAATAAGCTGAGGGGCGTTGCGATCGCCCCGATAACCGCGAAATACTTCGGCGAGTGTACCGGGGCTACCAATCCCCGCACACATTAAGAGTAGATTCAACCAAGCCCTTTGCGTGGTAGAGAGTCCCGGAAGTTTGAGATTTAACCCAGGATAGAGGTTAAGCTGGCGATGCAATTGAGCCTCTGGATCAACAAACAACCATTCCGCCGGAAATCCGGTATAGTGACAAAATTGTTTTCCTGAATCGAGATTGCCAATACCTACTGCGCGAATGGCGATTCCCTTAGCTTGCAACTGTTCAGCCTCTCGCTGTAACCAGAAGGCATATTCGAGGGTGTCAAAGTCACCGAGTTGAGACCAGACGAGTACCAGGATGCGGGGCGCATTCTCGCAGTTTTCTAGAAGCGATCGCGTCATACCATCGCTGACTCGTTGGCGTTGAGTTTGATGAATAATAGTGTAGGGATTCATAGTAGGCAAAGCTGTGATGAGTAAAGATTTTTGTGCCAGTGATCACAACGACTGATACCCAATCCGATCGCGGTTGATTTCAGTTATGATTATTTATAATGTAGACCTGTAGGAGAAATTAGTAAATGAGTCTGACTTTAGAGCGTGAAATGCCACCTCTTTTTGAGGATTCAACAGGAGCGATCCGAGTCGGAAATTCAAGGGTTTTGCTGGAGTTAGTGATTCGCGCTTTTCAGGATGGTGCTTCTCCTGAATCCATTGTTCAGCGTTATTCAACACTATCGTTATCTGATGTTTATACGACAATTGGGTATTATCTTCGACACCAAGACGCTGTGGAAGCCTATCTTAACCGTCAAGAGCAGTTAGCTGAATCTGTGCGTCAGCGTTTAGTGAGCGTTCAACCTGATTTAAGTGGAATTCGTTCTCGCTTGTTATCTCAGCAGAAACAAAGTAATAATCATGAAATGGCTGAGTGATGAAAACTTCCACGGCGATATTGTATTCATAGTAGGCAAAACAGTGATTGGTAACAGAACTTCCGCCGCGATTCTAACCTTGGTAGGGACACGACATGTCGTGTCCCTACAGGTAGCGCAGACTGCATTAGTTTTTTTTCTGGTATTGGTTATTCAACACTCAATAGGGTTCTCCAAACAACACTAATGAGCAGCTAAGTTCCTTTATCAATTGTGTGGTAATATCACTCACCGCTAACCCCGCAATAGTACGGCGACGCAAAGAGCGCAAAATGACCATATCCGCTAACTTAGCCACCTTCAAAATCGCCAGCGCCACATCGTCAGCTTTAATCACTTGCACCTCTGATTTTACCTGCCCTCCCGTGACATTCAGCATACTGATATACTCGTCTTCAATCGCCGCTATGTCAGAAGGTGCTGTTTTAGCCGGACAAACGTGCAGCAGTTTCACCTCCCCTTGATGGGTATCCGCTAGGAGTTGAGCAAACCTAACTGTGCGTATGGTTTGCGGCGAGAAATTCTTCGCGGGTACCAAAATTTTACGTAGGTTGACGGGTTCATCTAAGAGTCGCATTACCGCAACTGGACAGTGAGATGCCCAAAATACTCGGTTAATGATTGTGCCAAACAAACGTGCCCGTAATCCGGTATTTTTGCGCCAACTCATGACAATTAAACTGGCATCTTGTTCACGGGCGGTGTGAACAATTCCAGAGGCAATGTCATTCTCAATTCGCAGTAAAGGTTTTGCATCAGCTTCAAACTCCGAACTCACCGTTAGCGCTTTGTTTAGGAGTCGCCGACTTTGACGCAGGTTAACCTGCATCTGAGGTTCGTCCATGTAGGTATGGGCTGGAGAAATGGACAGCGGTATAATTTGACCGGATTGGTGACGCGCCATCAGGGCTGCCATTTCCATCAAATACCCCTTGGTTTGGCTTTTGCTCACCGGTACAATTATCGTAAACGGAACGGATTCTTGTTCCTCTATCGGTTTAGAGTGAGGTTTTTCCCACCAAAGTTTGGACTGGTTACTTTTGGGGCTGGCTTTGGGTAAAGGGAGTTTCGGGGCAAATTTTCCGGTTAGTAGGGGACCCAGGATAGAGGTAATCAGCATCAAGACAATGACGCTGTTAAAGACGGTTTCTGTGATTAACCCCACCTGCAAACCAACCAAGGCGGCGGCTAGTGTGGCGGCGACTTGGGGTATAGACAGAGACCAGATCACCATCATCTCGTCCAAACTGTAATTGTAGAGGACTTTTGCGATCGCGGCGGCGATGAATTTACTTCCCAGTAATCCCACGACAATTGCTAGGGTTAGCCAAAAACTGGTGGTGAGGCTTTCGATAAACACAGGAATATCTAGAAGTAAGCCCATGTCTACAAAGAAAAAGGGGATAAATAAAACACTACCGACAAACTCCACTTTGTCTTTCACGGGTGAGTTTCCCACCACATCATTGACGGCTAAACCTGCCATAAAGGCACCGACAATCTGATCCACCTGAATAATTTCCGCCCCCACTGACGCTAGAAACACCGCCAGGAGTACGAACAAAAATTGATTACCCTCATCATCTCCTGTCCGCCGAAAATGTTCCTTCCCTATCCAGTCAAAGCCAAATAAAACGATGGCGGTGTAAATCGCTAATGACACCAATTGCTGGAACAAACTATAGACAGAAAACTCTCCCGCATTAATCGAAACACAGATGGCTAGGACAAGTAGCGCACTGATGTCGGTAAAGATTGTCGCGCCAATGGTAACAATGACTGGTTCTTTCTCAACTAAACCCAAGCGCTGGACGATAGGATAGCCTAATAGAGTATGGGAGGCGAATAAAGAACCCATCAGCAGGGATGTATTCCAACCAAAACCAAAGAATCGCCCAATCATCATACTGGCGATGAGTGGTACGATAAAGGTCATCAATCCAAATACTAAAGACCGATGTTTCTTCTTGCGGAACTGCACTAAGTCAATTTCTAGCCCCGCCACAAACATCAGGTAAATTTTGCCGATATCGGATAGCAGCTTCATGGTTTCGCTGTCAGCATCCAATAGCTGCAACCCATTGGAACCCAGGATGACTCCTGCCAACAGCAATCCGACTAACCCAGGCAATCCCAGGCGCTCGAACAAGGGGGGAATGGTTAAACTGACTAACAGCAGAATGGTAAACGCAACAATTGGACCTTCGGGTAGCCCTGTTTGTAAAAATGTTAGAGATTCATTCATTAGCTTTCGGCTAAAAAATTGCCGCTATTTTATCGATGCTTATGCTTCAATTCCCCAAGTTTGCTTGAACCTATTGCTTCGGAATTCTTAGGATATTGAAGACTGATAGGTCAATTCACTCGCTCAGGAAAGTGACTAAATTGTTATTCTCTATAGAGTGTTGATGTATACAAATATTGTAACCAAAAGGCGCAGAATAAGAAAAAAATTGTCCGACATCACCCGCCGTTGTTGCCGAGCCAATCTAACTTCAATCCCACTGCTCTAACCGAATAGATACAGGCGATAGCTTTTGGGCGTCATACAATACAGTAGGATCTGACAACGGTACGCTGTGATAAGGTGTCTAGGGCTGAATTGGATTGATCCAATCCTAAAAGAGACAATGGTTCCAAACGGGAATCGATGCTGCCAACACAAGATACCCCTTTACCAGAGAATAGATGTGAATACCGCGATCGCGACTGAGTTATTTGAACCCACTCCATCTTCCTGCAACCCCATACAACCTTGGCATTGGCGCAAGCTTCCTCTGGCTAAGCGTAGTGGTTCACACGTCTTCAAGGCGCTGTTTCTCCATCCTAGAGGAGATTCGACACGGGGAATAAATTTGGCTAAAAATTATCACATTGCTACTCTTTTAGAAAGCCCGGTGACGCCACATAATACCCATCTGGCTCGATATTCGATTTGTGCGGGTTCTCCTCGCTTTATGGAAAATCAACCTCAACTATGGACACCATCAGTGGGAAACATTCTACCCTTCCTGCGCCGCCTGCTTCAAGTACAAAAGCCAGAATCACCTGTACCTGCTGAACTTCCCTTTACCGGGGGGTGGTTAGGATGGCTGGGATATGACTTAGCCTGGGAGATTGAGCAACTCTCCCACCTAAACACTGATCCTTTACCTTTCCCCATCGCCTACTGGTATGAACCCGAATCCTTTGCAGTGCTGGATCATCACCAGCAAATTCTCTGGTTAGCGACGACGGATGCGGCTCAACTTGACTCCCTGCAACATCAGCTAGAGGAAGCGGATAGAGAGACAGGAGTAAAGAATACACCAAAACCGGACAAAAGTAATCCCATCACGCCCATTTTTCACAGCTCTCAGCATGATTATATGGCGGCGGTGCAGCAAGCGAAACGATATATTCAAGCTGGGGATATCTTCCAGGCGAATTTGTCGTTGCGGTTTGAAGCCTATACGGCTTTGGATAGCTGGTCAATTTATCGAGCATTGCAACAGATTAATCCTTCCCCCTTTGCCAGTTATTGGCAAACGCCGTGGGGTGCAATAATTAGCTGTTCACCGGAACGATTGATTCAGTTATCTGGGACAAGAGTTGAGACTCGACCAATTGCTGGAACCCGAAAACGTGGCGCTACTTCGACTCAAGATGAGCAGTTAGCCCAAGAGTTAATTACTAATACCAAGGAAAGAGCAGAACATATTATGTTAGTTGACTTAGAGCGCAATGATATCGGCAGAGTGTGTGAGTGGGGAACTGTACAAGTGAATGAACTTCTCACTATTGAACGCTACAGCCACGTTATGCACTTAGTTAGCAACATTATGGGAACACTTAGTCCTAAGTGTGACCCGATAGACTTGATTCGAGGTGTATTTCCGGGAGGAACCATTACGGGGTGTCCGAAAGTTCGCTGTATGGAAATTATTGAAGAACTTGAACCTGTCAAGCGCAATTTATTTTACGGTTCTTGCGGTTATTTAGATTGGCGCGGAAATCTCGACTTAAATATTTTGATTCGCACGTTGCTGTATCGTCAATCGAGCCATTCTCAACCTGGGGCGACGGTTTGGGGTCAAGTAGGTGCGGGGATTGTGGCAGACAGTGATCCACAAAAGGAATGGTATGAGTCTCTACAAAAAGCCCAAGCTCAACTTAATGCGTTGAATCTAGATCAGTAATAATCTATCAGTAATAATCTTTCCCAGCTCCTAGACGTGCCATGGCACGTCTCTACATTGCTTCCCCAGCTTCCCTATCTCATTTGGGGAATGTCAATTAACCAGGGGCTGAGTGGCGATCGCGTCGAGTCCCACCGATTTCAACAAGTCTGCCCAAGCCATTTGAAACGAGGAATCCTGTGGATTTGATTGCCGCAGTTGAGCCAGGGTTGTCAGCGTATCGAACCAAATACCATTTTCCCCATACTGGACAGCCTGTTCCAGCAGAGGTTCTCCGTCTAGCTGATTTAAGGTTCCATTTGGCTTAATCCGTTTAATCACGCCTTGGACTCCAGGACTATCGGGCGTGACTTGTGCGCCACATATCATCAGAAACGACCAATGATAGGTTTTGCCTATTTCTAGCTTTGATGCTTCATCAGGGAGCTTGACGCGGATAATCCCTGCCTGTTTAGGCATGGGCAAGGTGGTTTCGTAATAATAATCCTCGTTTTCGTCCTTCAGCACAAAGAGTGCTTGCTTCGCCGTGGTTTTGGGGACGTAAACAAAAAACGTCGGGCGCTCTGCCACGGTCAATCCTTGGCGAGTCGCGGGCATTACAGGCGTAATCGTTTGCTCAAGTGCCTTAGCATCTTGAGGACATCCGCCATCACGAGTCCCTCCCCCTTCCGTATTGTTGGGTAAGGGTGGCTCACCAGTCGGTGGCGGTGTGAAATTGACCGTCACCATCGAGCGACTGGCTAAAGTTCTACCCGACGTAACCTCTTGCGCCTGCACGGCTAGCCCCTCAATCGGCAGGATGTTCCACACCAGACTGAGGACAAAGAAGCTAATATAAATGTAGTAATGTTGCCAAGTCATGAGCATAATCCTCTTGAACAGTAAATGCCTTGGCGAATGACACTATTAATCTTAAACAATTTCGTTTATAATAGCCAGTCTTCACCCCTTGATTTTACTCAACCCATAGGACTAAAAATTGAGAAGATTTTTGTTGTAATAAGTCTTTCTATGTAGGGTTGATCACAAAAATACATCTAAGTCTGCCCTGGGATAATCCCCATCCGGGATTTTTGATGAACCTGAGCTACCATCGGGCATTATTCTCAACAAACAGGAGTACATCAACGAAAAATCAGGGTTTTTACCGGGTAATCTTCGCAATAATCCCAATTGCTCACTAGAGTGCCAAATCTCAGTTGAACTTGCACCCCACTGAATTTCCTCATTCGCCAAGAATTGCCAGAGTGGTCACGTTGTCGTGTTTACATTCAGGGAGTAGGCGCATCTTAACTGGAATCCTCCAGTCAGATATCTATCGGGCGACAGAGCTGCTGCTCCCCTGGAACGGAAGAGTTGATAAGTTAATTGAGGTGTAGGCAGGGTGTCGGCTATGGGATGTCGGACACTATTGAACCGCTCTTTTAGAGCCAAAATGATTACAGGCTTAAACCGGTTACTAAGTAACATGATATACAGCAAGGTTTATAGAGATCACTAATTTACACTAATTTACATTATTTGACAATCAGAGTAAAAAAGATATAGCGCGTCTAAATCATTTGTACGATTAATTAACATTCTTTCCTAATACTTAATATTGGCGAAACGTCTGTGGTTTATAACTCTTAGGTTATGCTCTTTGCTTTTTCAGTTTCACCTAAGTTGTACAACTCAAATAGACTCTATCCCAGCCAGATCCCCGACTTCTTGGAGAAGTCGGGGATCTGTATACCTCACCTGAAGGGGTGACAAGCTCGCGTCAAAAGTAGGCAGGGTGTGGGGAACCGGGTGTGGGGTGTGGGGAAAATCGGTAAGAAACACAAAAGCCCATAAGAGGAGATAGGGTAAGGAGTGAGCGCTCTCCAGGCGAGCCAACGCATAAACAATAGAGTTTTTTGTTACTCCCTTTTTAAAGTTCAACACCTCGACTCCGCGAGGGTGTCAACACCGAGCGGAGTCGAAGCGTCAATTTTTCCCGACACCCGACACCCGACACCCGACACCCGACACCCGACACCCGACACCCGACACCCGACACCCGACACCCGACACCCGACACCCGACACCCGACACCCGACACCCGACACCCGACACCCGACACCCGACACC